>CAZAST010000010.1:18620-24814 GCA_964487805.1 uncultured Syntrophaceae bacterium | reverse complement strand
GAGGAATCCTCGGAGGATATCTACCGCATCGCCGGTCTCGGCGAGGATGATAACATCTTCAACGAACCGATGGAGTCGGTGAAACGGAGGCTCCCCTGGCTGTATATCAATCTCCTGACAGCCCTCGCATCGGCGCTGGTTATCGGCTTTTTTGAAAACACCATCCAGATGGTCATCGCCCTCGCCGTTTTCATGCCCGTGGTGGCGGCGATCGGCGGAAACGCGGGCAGCCAGACCCTTACCCTGATCGTCAGGGGACTGGCCCTCGGCGAGGTCACCTTCGATAACGCGAAACGGGCGCTCTACCGGCAGGTCGTCGTGGGGGTCGTCAACGGTGCGGCGGTGGGGGTCGTCATCGGCGTCATCGCCTCCCTCTGGAAGGGGATGCCGGTCCTGGGGGTGGTGATCGCCCTCGCCATGATCATTAATGTGTTCATGGGCACCCTGATCGGAACGCTGGTCCCGCTGACCCTGAAGTGGGCGAAGGCGGACCCCGCGCTCGGTTCGCACATCTTCGTGACCGCCTTCACGGATGCCTTCGGTTTTCTTTCCTTTCTCGGACTTGCCACCATATTTCTGAAACTCCTGACATGAGAAGGCCTCCTTTCAAAACGGCGGCGTTTGTCGTCCATTTCCTCAACTACGGAGAGTCCGACCGGATCGTCACCTTCTTCACCAGGGAATTCGGCAAAATCAAGGGGATCGCCAAGGGGGCCCGGCGCAGCAGAAAACGTTTTTCCAACGCCATCGAGACCTTCTCTCATTCCATGCTCCTCTTCTCCCGGCGGGATGAAAACAGCCTCGCCGTCATAGAAAACTGCGACGTCCTCAACCACTATCCACAGATCAGGGCCGATCTGGCGCGAACCATGACGGCGTCATACATGGTCGAACTGGTTGACCGGTTCACCGCCGAAGGGAAAAGGAGCGCAGCCACGTTCCAGCTTCTTGAGGATTTTCTGGGTCTTCTGGAGGAGGGGCACGGCCCGGAGGAAACAGCCCGTTTCTTTGAACTGCGCCTGCTCAGGCTCTCGGGATATGAACCGCGGCTGGACCGGTGTATCCTCTGCAACAAACCCCTCGATGAAACGGGCGCCGCCCTTTTCGATACGGCGCGGGGAGGAATCAGGTGTTCGCAGTGCACCCGGGGAGAAGAGGGATGCATCCCCGTATCCACTGGAACCGTCAAGTCGCTCCTCATGGGAAACGGCTTGGCGCCGGACCGGATACGCCGTCTGATCCTGTCGGAAAACGCCATACGGGAGAGTTCCCGCATATTCCGGCATTTCATCCGGCACATCCTGGGCAGGGAACCCCGGTCTCTCCAGGTGCTCGATGAAATCAAAAAAATGATGTGACGGGCGCGGGCTATTGCGCCTTGACAGGCATCTCCCGTAATGATAGCGTGCCGCCGTTTCAATACCATCGGAGCGCACGCGCAAGGAGGCAAATGTGACCTTTCAGGAACTGATATTCGCCCTGGAAAAATACTGGGCCGATCAGGGGTGCATCGTACAGCAGCCCTACGATATCGAGGTGGGGGCCGGCACCTTTAACCCCGCGACCTTCCTCCGGGCGCTCGGGCCGGAGCCGTGGAATGTCGCATACGTGGAGCCCTCCCGACGGCCAACGGACGGCAGATACGGTGAAAATCCGAACCGCCTCCAACACTACTACCAGTACCAGGTCATCATGAAGCCCTCCCCCCTTGACATACAGGACCTGTACCTCGATTCGCTCAGATCCTTCGGCATCGATCCTCTCGATCACGATATCCGTTTCGTGGAGGATGACTGGGAGTCCCCCACCCTCGGTGCGTGGGGTCTGGGGTGGGAAATCTGGCTCGACGGGATGGAGATCACACAGTTTACCTATTTCCAGCAGGTCGGCGGGATCGACCTGAACCCCATCTGCGTCGAGATCACCTACGGGATAGAGCGGATCGCCATGTACCTCCAGGGCATCGATAACGTCTATGACCTGGAATGGGGTCACGGGATCACATACGGGGACGTCCATCACCGGGGCGAGGTTGAGTTTTCCACCTACCAGTTCGAGGAGGCCGACACCGATATGCTCAGGACGCTCTTCGACATGTACGAGAGCGAATCGGCAAAGATCGCGGAGAAAGGGCTCTTTCTCCCCACCTACGATTACTGCCTGAAGTGCTCCCACGTTTTCAACATCCTGGACGCGCGGGGCGCCATCAGCGTGAATGAACGGACAAGCTATATCGGCAGGGTGAGGAATCTCGCCCGTCTCAGCGCCGAAGGATACTCCCGGCAGCGGGAAGAGATGGGATACCCCCTGACAGGCAAGTTCAACCGGAGTTAAAAGAGGGATCATTGTTCTCATGGCTAAAGAATTGTTGTTGGAGATAGGGACGGAAGAGATCCCGGCCGCTTTTCTGCCGAAGGCTCTGAAGGATATGGAACGGATCATTACCGGCGAGTTTTCCGGGCTCCGCATCGCCCACGGCCGGGTGCGAACCATGGGAACGCCGCGAAGGCTGGTTCTGTCCGTCGACGATGTGAGTGAGAGGCAGGACGACCAGGTCATTGAGAAGATGGGACCGTCCACCGCCGTGGCCTTTGATGAAACGGGAAAACCCACCAAGGCCGCCATCGGCTTCGCCCGGGGGCAGGGGGTGGATGTCTCCGAACTGGAGATCATCGAAACTCCCAAGGGAAAACAGATCTGTTCGCGCAAAACAATCGTCGGTCAGGATACGCCGGGCATCCTGAAGGAGTTCCTCCCGCGGTTCATACTCTCCATCCCCTTCCGCAAATCAATGCGCTGGATGGATCTGAATCTGCGCTTCGCGCGGCCGATCCACTGGATCGTGGCACTCTTCGGGGGGGAGGTTATTCCCTTTTCCATAGAAAACATTACAAGCTCCGACACGAGCCGGGGACACCGGTTCATGGCCCCGGGCCCGTTTTCCGTTGCAGGATTTGAAGACTACCTCGCGAAAACGGAAGAACGATTCATCATTGTCGATCCCGAGAAGAGAAAGCAAATCATCCGGGACGCGGCGCGAGCCGCCGCCGAAGCCGTATCGGGGGAGGTCCTTGAGAATGAGGAACTTCTTGATGAAGTGACCTTTCTCGTCGAATATCCGTCCGTCGTCTGCGGAAGCTTCGATCGAGAATTTCTCGCGCTTCCCAAAGAGGTCCTGACCACGGCAATGATGAAACACCAGAAGTACTTCCCCGTTGTCGATACCCAGGGGAAACTCCTTCCCCACTTCATCACCGTGAACAATACCGTCGCCAGAGACCCATCGGTCGTGGCCCGGGGCAATGAAAAGGTCATACGGGCGCGACTTGCCGATGCCCGCTTCTTCTTCGAGGAAGATCGGAAGACCCCCCTCGAAAACCGCCTGGAAGACCTGAAAGACGTGGTGTTTCACAGCTCTCTGGGGTCCTCATATGAGAAGGTGATGCGGTTCAGGACGCTGGCGGCTGATATCGTCCGGGCGGTTCGCCCCGAGATTGCCCCGTCGGTCGACCGGGTCGCCCTGCTCTGCAAGGCCGATCTCGAGACCCAGATGGTGTACGAATTCACCGAACTCCAGGGAGTGATGGGGAGGGAGTACACCCTGCTCCAGGGAGAAGACTCCATCATCGCACAGGCCATCTATGAGCACTATCTGCCCGTTGCCGCGGGCGGACAGCTCCCGGAGACGGACGAGGGTGCCATCGTCAGCATCGCGGACAAGATGGATACGATTGCGGGCTTCTTCGGCATCAATCTGATCCCGACGGGCACGGCCGACCCCTTCGCCCTCAGAAGGCAGGCCCTGGGAATCATCAATATCATCCTGAACAAAGCCTATTCCCTCAATCTCAATGACCTCATCGAACGAAGCGTGGCGATCCTCGGCACTAAAGCGCAGAGGGACCCTGAAGAGACACAGATCAATGTGCTCGATTTCTTCAGGGGACGATTTGAAAATCAGCTGGTTTCGCAAGGCCACCCCTACGATGTGGTCAACGCCGTTCTGACTCTCGGCATGGCCGATATTGTCCAATCCTTCCGTAAGATAGAGGCCATGGAGGGATTCAAAACCCACCCCGATTTCCAACCGCTGGCGATCGCCTTCAAACGGGTTGTGAATATCCTCAAGGATTTCAAAGGCGGTTCCGTCGACGCGTCTCTCTTCGATTCACGCGCGGAAGTCGACCTCTACGATTCTTTTGCGAAGATAAGGGAACGGGCAAATGGATGCATCGACGAGGGCAGATACTCAGACGCCCTTTCCGAGATGGCAACCCTCCGGAAACCGGTCGACGCCTTCTTTGAAGAAGTCATGGTCATGGCGGACGACGAAAAGATACGGTTCAACAGGCTGTCCCTCCTGAAAGAAATATCAGATCTCTTTTACCGGATCGCCGATTTCTCCAAGATCGTGACGGAAGGGTGAAGGGAAATAAGCTTTTTGTTCATTCCAACAGAACGCAGGTTACTCAATAGTTCAAGAGTAAAATTCCCTATAGCAAACCGTTGGAAAAACTTTGCGAACGATTTATTGGAGCTTAACAAACTTACGGCTTAGTGGTTCCAAAATCCCAAACCGCAAATTCTCTGAAAAACATCTTTCCTCCAGTTTTTTTATTGGCCTTGAACGATACCGCCAAAGGCCCTGATTGCGGGGAAACATGTTTTGTATAGCTTTTAACATATTTCCCATTTATGTAAATATCTATAATTCTTTCGTTTTGTTCGATAGCCAAATAATTCACATCGGGACTAATTTCAACTTTTATTGGTTGCCATCCCATTCCTTGCAATTGAGCTCCTTCATATATGTAATAATACCTCCAGTCAGGCGAAATACAAAGCCATATCCCGAGTCCCATGAAATCCATGGTTTGCACGTTCTCAACTGCTGCCATTCGTATTGAAGCATAGTAATGAGTACTTATCGCGTCTTTTGTCCGTACGACAGGATGAGAGTAAGGTTCGTCAGTTAGGTCGGCAAGGAATTCAAAGAAACCTGGCTCTATCGTGCTTACATCTTTTAATTTTGATCTGTCTGATGAATCCTCAAATTGATTTATCGAAGTAATAGCTATGTATCGTTTTGCCTTTGCTAAGTCCGGGGGAGATTTTGTTATTTCGGGATCATTAATTTGAGGATCAGTTTCTTTTTGTGTGGGATGTAAGATAATGTCATTTGAGGGTGCAAATGTATATATCATCACTCCAGCATAAAGTATCCCAACCACACAAAACATGAGGAACCCCTTAGCAAATTTGAGTGTAGATGAGGTAGCACTGGTAACCCAAGTGTTTCCCAGTGCTAACGGAAGCAGTAATATCGCAGCTATGGTAAGCCAAACAGTCAACGTCATCGGATTTTTCATTTTTCCTGCCTGAACCAAGACGACAAGCACAATTCCAAGGACAATACCAATAATGGTCAACCCAGCGGAAAAAGACACCCTATGCATGGCGTACCCCTTTGTTTTTTAGGGAAAGTAACACCATTATATTCCTGCATCAAATAAATAATCATGATTTTTCTCCTTGACAATTCCTGTAATATGTGAGCATAAAGCGCATCACTTTGACAGAGGTTTTTGTAACGATGGGCAGAAATATCAATGTAAATTACTGGTTTAGCTATTTTTATTGCGGCGGATCGGTGTGCCCATCGCTTATGAGTAGCTAACCTTACACAGCATACGAAAGCGAAAGCCATGGGCGGACCGGCAGTCTGCACCATGGCTTTTCTGTTTATACGGCCATGGTGAAACCGGTTTCACCATGGCCTTTTTATTTTCATACAGGAGGACTGGAAACGTGATCATCGTCATGAAAAAGAACGCCACCGAGTTACAGATCAAGAACGTCATCGACTGGATCGAATCGGTCGGTTACAAAACCCACCCCTCTCACGGGGTCGAACGGACCATTATCGGGGCGGTCGGCGACAACCGGGGCACGGAAAACCTCAGATTTGTCGAATCCCTCTCGGGGGTCGAAAAAACGATCCCCATCCTGAAGTCTTATAAACTGGCCAGCCGAGAGGCGCGGGAAGGGAGGACCACCATACGGGTGGGCGCCGTGGAAATCGGCGGTTCCCCATTCGTCGTCATGGCCGGTCCCTGTTCGATTGAAAGTCCCGAACAGATGATGGAAAGCGCCCTCATCGCGAAGAAGGGGGGAGCCGATATCATCAGAGGGGG
>CAZAST010000010.1:0-18610 GCA_964487805.1 uncultured Syntrophaceae bacterium | reverse complement strand
AACCGGTGATCATGGCGGGGCCGTGCGCCGTAGAGAGTGAAGAACAGTGCCTGACGATCGCGAATCTCGTGAAAAAGAGCGGGGCGAAGGTGTTCCGGGGCGGGGCTTTTAAGCCGAGGACATCGCCGTACAGCTTCCAGGGGATGGAAGAAGAGGGACTGAAGCTCCTCAGAAAGGCCGGCGACAAGGCGGGTATGCCAGTTATTACCGAGGTAATCAATACCACCGATGTCGATCTGGTTGAAGAATACGTCGACATCCTCCAGATCGGGGCGCGGAACGTCCAGAACTTCGCCCTTTTGAAAAAGGTGGGAAAAGCGAAGAAACCCGTGCTCCTCAAGCGGGGGATGATGACGACCATTGAGGAGTTCCTCATGTCGGCGGAATACATCCTCTCGTCAGGGAACGACGACGTCATCCTGTGCGAGCGGGGGATCCGCACCTTCGAAACGGCGACCCGTAATACCCTCGATATCAGCGCCGTACCCGTTCTTAAGGAGCTCTCGCACCTGCCCGTGATTATCGATCCCAGCCACGCGGCAGGAACCTGGAAATATGTCCTTCCTCTCACGAAAGCGGCACTCGCGGTGGGGGCGGACGGCGTCATGATCGAGGTCCACCCTGAGCCGGGGAAGGCGGTCTCAGACGGGATGCAATCCCTGAAACCGGAAAGATTCTATCAACTCATGGAAGAAATACGGGAGATGGAGAAACTCATGGGGCGGAAAGGAGCAATGTCGGCATGAAACGGATCAAGGTCAATCTCGATAAGCCGTCTTCTCTCTCGTACGAAGTGTGCATCGGCCATTCCATACTCGACCGTATCGGGCTTGTTGTTGCGAAGAGCAATCTTGCCCAGCGATACACGATTATCACCGATTCAAACGTATCATCCCTTTTCGGGGCCGAGGTCCTCGATCTATTGAAACAGGCGAAGGTGAAGGCCGACCTGATCGAGTTTCCTGCGGGGGAATCCTCCAAGAATATGGACACGGTTCTTGCCCTGGCGAAAGAACTGCTCGCCCGCGGCGTCGACCGGAGCTCCGCCCTGATTGCCCTCGGCGGCGGTGTCGTGGGCGACATAACCGGTTTCATCTCGTCCATATACATGCGGGGCATCCCCTGCGTCCAGGTGCCGACAACCCTCATGGCCCAGGTGGACAGCAGCATCGGAGGCAAAACGGGGATCGATCTTTTGGAGGGGAAAAATCTCCTGGGGACCTTCTCGCAGCCGCAGGCCGTTTTCATAGACCTTCGCTTCCTGGAAACCCTCCCGGAGGATCAATTCACCTCCGGACTGTCGGAGGTGGTCAAGTACGGGATCATCGATGATGCGGACCTCTTCACGCTTCTGGAGGAGAATTCCGCGGCCATCCGAAACCGGGACCCGGAGATTCTCCAGACGATTGTGGAGCGGTCGTGCAGGATCAAGAAGGGGATTGTCGAGATCGACGAGAGGGATGTGGGGGTGCGGCGGATTCTCAACTTCGGTCATACCATCGGACACGCCATCGAAGCGGCATCAGGATACACCATTCCCCACGGGGACGCCGTCTCGACAGGGATGATCGCTTCGGCCCGCATATCGGAACGGATGAAGCACCTGCGGGGGGATGAGGTGAAGCGGATACGGTCGCTCAGCAATTCTCTGGGCCTTGCCCACCATATCCCGGATTCAATCGGCACGGAGACGATCATCTCAAAGATCGGCGCGGATAAGAAGAAGAAGGGAAAGGTCGTTCACTTTGTTCTGCTCAAGAAACTGGGGATGCCCTTCATCAACGGATCGGTGGATGAGGCGCTTATCCGCGAAACCATTGAGGAGCTGAGGCAATGAGATACACATCGCTTGACCGGCTGAGAGACCGCCTGAAGAAAAAGGACGAAAAGATCGTCAGGCTCCTGAACGACCGAGCCCGTATATCCATCGAGATCGGCGAGATTAAAAGAACAGCCGGGCTGGATATCTACGACCCCACACAGGAGAGCAGGATCTATGGCCGGCTGGATGAGAACAATGAAGGCCCCCTGACGGGGAGGGCGCTGAAACATATTTTTTCCGAGATCCTGTCAGCGTCGCGCGCCCTTCAGGAACCTCCGTCGGTGGCCTATCTGGGACCGGAGGGATCATTCAGCCAGGCGGCCGCCGTGGCCCATTTCGGCAGAAGTTCGATTTTCTCGCCCCGGCCGACCATATCGGATGTCTTCGACCAGATAGAACGAAGCACAGCGGACTGGGGAGTCGTCCCCGTGGAAAACTCCCTGGAAGGGGCCGTCAAGCTGACCTTGGACCGGCTTCTGTCAACCCCTCTCCACATCCGGGGAGAGATCTTTCTCCGGATCAGCCATGCCCTCCTGTCCACCCGAAAAGACATGGACGGGTTACGGCGGATCTATTCCCATCCCCAGGCCCTGGCGCAGTGTCAGGGATGGATCAGGAAGAACCTGCCCCACTGTTCTCTTTACGAGACGGACAGCACGGCAAAGGCGGCTCAGAAGGTCGCGGAGGATCACGAAGGGGCCGCTGTCGGCAGCAGCGCCGCGGCGGTGATCTACGGGCTCACCCTCATCTCGGAGGGGATCGAAGACAATCCCTCGAACGTGACCCGCTTTCTGGTGATCGGGAAAGGAGAAGGCGCTCCGACGGGAAAAGACAAAACTTCCATCCTCATGGGGACCCGCCACACGCCGGGCGCCCTGTACCGTTCCTTGCAGCCTTTCGCCGAAAAGGGGATCAACCTGATGAAGATCGAGTCGTACCCGATCAAGGGGAGCATGTGGGAATACCTCTTTTTCGTCGATTTCAAGGGGCACGTGCAGGACAAAAAAATCGCGGACTGTCTGGAGGATCTCGGCTGGCACGCCACCTTTATCAAGATTCTGGGGTCGTACCCCACGGGAGATCCTCAGCCATGATCTGTATTCCCGTGACCGCGAAAACCAATGATGAAGCGCTGGAACGGATGGAGGCATCCTTTCTCCTGGCCGATGTGGTGGAGCTGCGGATCGATTCCATCAGAGGACCCAACCTCGAAAAACTGCTCGCCGCGAAGCAAGGACCGGTCATCGTGACGGCGCGCAGAAGAGAGGAAGGAGGATCCTTCGCTGGGAGTGAACGGGAGCGGATCGCCCTCCTTCGCGAGGCCGCGCGGCGTGGTGTGGACTTCGTTGACGTGGAACTCGGCACGGATGAGACCCTTGCAGCAGCGGTGGCCCGGGAGATAAGAAAAGAGAGAGGAAGAACGAAACTGATTATCTCCTGTCACGATTTCATAAAAACCTCTTCGTACGGAACGCTTCAGGGAACATACAACCGGTGCGTCTCCCGGGGGGCCGATATCGTCAAGATCGTCACCTTCGCCCGCTCGCTCCAGGATAATCTAAAGATTCTCAGGCTGGTGGACTGGGCGCGGGGTACGGGGGGGAGTATCATCGCCCACTGCATGGGGGAAAATGGAAGAGTGAGCCGGGTTATGGGCCCCCTTTTTGGTTCCTATCTGGCCTTCGCCGCCCTCACGAAGGGCCGGGAATCAGCCCCGGGGCAGCTCACCGCCCCGGAAATGAAGCGGATATTGAGGATACTGGAGAAATGAAACAAATTACAAAACTGGAGAATCTGGAGGCGACCGTCAAGGTCCCCGGTTCGAAAAGTTATACCCAGCGGGCCCTTATCATCGCATCCCTGGCGGACGGTGAAAGCATCCTGCGACATGCCCTGATCTCCGAGGACATCCATCTTCTTGTGGATGCCCTCCGGTCCCTCGGCGCCGTCATTTCCGTCTGCGATACCGATATCAGGGTGCTTGGTACGACTGGCACCATCCGGAATCCCCGGAGAGCTCTCCGGCTGGGGAATAACGGCACCGCCCTGCGGTTTCTCACCACCCTCGCGGCTCTCGCGAAGGGTGAGGTGATCCTGGATGGCGGTCCCCGCCTCCGGCAGCGGCCGCTCCAGCCGCTGCTCGACGCCCTACAAGGTCTGGGAGTACCCTGCCGCAGCATGGACGGCAACGGCTGCCCGCCCGTCGCCGTCGAAGGAGGCGGGTTCCGGGGGGGGCGGGCGGTCTTCACCGACTCCCGGAGCAGTCAGTACATTTCCTCTCTCCTGATCGGCGCCCCCTACGCTCGGAAGGACGTGACGGTGGAGCTGCGGGGCGAAACCGCCTCTCTCCCCTATATTGAGATGACCACGGCGTTAATGCGCGATTTCGGCGTGGATGTGGCAAAGAGCGGGGACCGCGCATACATGATCCGGGCCGGTCAGAGATACGCGGGGCACGAATATGCCGTCGAAGGAGACGCATCGAGCGCTTCCTACTTCTTCCTGGCAGCGGCCCTGTGCCGGGGAAGGGTGCGGGTTCAGAACATCAACCCCGACACCCTGCAGGGGGACATCGGATTTCTGGGTATTCTGGAACGGATGGGATGCTCTATCCTAAAGGGAAAGAACTGGGTGGAGGTCACGGGAGGGTCTCTCCCCGCGGGAGATTTCCGTTTCGATATGGGGGCCATGCCTGACATGGTCCCCACGCTCGCCGTCCTTGCCGCCTTCAGGCGTGGGAAAACCGTGATCTCGCACATCCCCCACCTGCGCCTCAAGGAAAGCGATCGGATTGGAGCCCTTGCCACGGAACTGAACCGGATCGGGATCGATGCCGCGGAGCGGGATGATGGCCTCGTCATCACCGGCGGCATTCCCCGCGGCGCGAGGATCGAAACGTACGATGACCATCGGATCGCCATGAGCTTTGCCGTTGCTGGGCTTGCGGCCGGGGGGATTGAAATAGAAAACGAGACGTGCGTCGGCAAATCCTTCCCCGGATTCTGGAAAGAACTGGAGCGATTCTCCTCATGAAGAATATCATCCTCATCGGATACCGCTGCACGGGAAAGACCTCCGTGGGGAAGAAGGTGGCCGAAAAACTTGGACTCCCTTTCCTCGACACCGACGAAGTGATCACCCGTGAGGCACAGATGTCAGTGGAGGAGATAGTCCGCGCGGGAGGATGGCCCCTTTTTCGGAGAAAGGAAAAAGAGGCCATTATGAGTCTGTCCTCGCTGGAAGGGGCCGTCATTGCCACGGGAGGGGGGACCTTTGAAGACCCTGAAAACTGTGCGGCACTGAGGGGAAAGGGCCTTTTTGTCTGGCTTGCCGCAGATCAGAAGATACTTCTTGAGCGGATGCGCTCCGACGTGAAGCACGACGGCCAGCGCCCTCCCCTCTCCGGCGAGGGCCTGGAAGCCGAGGTGACGGCAATGACTCGGAAGCGAGAACCTGTTTATCGCGGTCTTGCCGACATGATGATTGACACCTCGCACAAGAGAATCGACGAGATAGCGAATGAGATTGTCCGATTCATACGGGAACAGGGGATCTGATTCCTGTATGGAGAACTACATGACAAGGAGCACACATGGCAGGGAACACCATTGGAACGCTGTTCACAGTAACGACATGGGGGGAATCACACGGCACGGCCGTCGGGGCTGTGGTCGACGGATGCCCGCCGAATATGCCCCTCACCGAGGCGGACATACAAACGGAAATGGACCGGCGGAAACCCGGGATCGGCGGCGGGAGCTCACCGCGCCGGGAGGAAGACCGGGTGGAAATCCTCTCGGGGACCTTCGAGGGGAAGACGACCGGGACGCCCATATCGCTGATCATCCAGAACCGGGACAGGGCAGGCGATGAGTACGAAGGGCTCAGGGACCTTTTCAGACCGGGACACGGCGACATTACCTATTACAGAAAATACGGTATCCGGGATCACCGGGGGGGCGGCCGCGCCTCGGGGCGCGAGACGGCGGCGCGCGTGGCGGCCGGGGCCGTCGCCCGGAAGATACTGGAGCGCGAAGGAATCGATGTTGCGGCCTTTACGAGGGAACTGGGAGGTATCAGTGCCGAGGGGCCCGCGCCGTTCCGGATGAACCAGAGCCGACTCCGCTGCCCCGATGATGAAGCGGCCCGGCGGATAGAGGCCCAGATTGAAAAAGCACGCCGGGCGGGCGACTCCCTGGGGGGCATCGTGGAGATCGTGGTCAGGGGATGTCCTCCCGGTCTCGGAGAGCCTGTGTTCGGCAAGATCGATGCCGATCTTGCCGGGGCGCTCATGAGTATCGGAACGGTCAAGGGAATCGAGATCGGAGCCGGGTTCGAAGCGGCGCGGTTGAACGGCTCCACGTGCAATGATCCCATCACCCCGCAGGGATTCATGACGAACAACGCCGGGGGGATACTGGCGGGGATCACGAGCGGCGACGACATCGTCATCAGGGTGGCCTGCAAGCCGATCCCCTCCATCGAAATCGAACAGCAGACCATCGACATACACGGAAAATCGGCGACCGTGACGGTGGGGGGGAGACACGACGTATGCGTCATTCCCCGCATCATCCCCGTCTGCGAGGCCATGGTCGCTATCGTACTCGCGGACCACATCCTGAGGCACAAGGGAACTTCATGACCTCCCGCCCCATGGCAGGCAGGAAACAAAAACCAGTTGCCCTTTTAAAAAACCCGTGATAGAAGCGGCACCAGATAACGATTTCATTGTATGCAGAATCGGTGAAAACCATGGATAAGCTCTATGACGACGATATACGCCCTCCGCACGACAGTATCAGGGAGATCATTTACCTCATCAGGCGACTCATGCAGGCGGGGTCTCTCTATACCAAAGAACTGAACAAAAAATACCGTGTCAGCGCGCCGCAACTGAACAGCCTGGTCGCCCTTTCCGAAAACGGCCCTCTCTCACCGTCCCAGATAGCAAGACACATCATGGTCAAATCCAGCACGGTGACTGGAGTTATCGACCGGCTCGAGCAGAAGGGGCTGGTTCGCAGGGTTCGCAGTTCCCGCGACCGCCGGGTGATTACCATTGAATTAACCGATGAGGGGGCACAGCTGGCACGGCACGCCCCTCCCCCGATCCAACAGAAAATCGTGGATGGCCTCAAGAGGCTGTCACCCGAACAGCAGGAGCAGATTGAACAAAACCTGGGCATCCTTGTTCATATGCTTGACGCCGGAGAAATGGACGTCGATCTCTCGAACGGAGAATTTCAGCCCCCCCTCTGAGCATATCTTTCCCCGCTTTTGACTTCCTTTTTATAATCAATCTCAATCATCAATCAAAAGAGGACATATCAATCCCTCCCCCATAGGGCGTCGTGTTTATGGAGACGCTCGAAGGAGGGGTTGACAGCCGCTCTTTTTTATTATATTAGTTTTAACACTAATCATCCTAACTGTACTTAATCTTCTGTCCTGCATCCGCGAACGAACGGCATTATGGAGGTGCTTTGTGGAGCAAATCTCTGATACAGGCATACATGTTCCTTCACCCGATGAGGGGATCTTGGAAGACATCCTGAACGAGCGGCATGGTCTCCGCCTCCGGCGTTCCCTCAGCAGGGAAGGCCGGGAGATTAATCGGCTCCTTCGCCGGTGGATCGAGCCCCGCCTGAGTTACACGATGCGGAAGATTGCCTCCACGGACGGCAGGGTTCTCCTCGAAGACGGAACGGTTTTCGAGAGCCGCAAACTGGCCCGAACGGTCAGGGGATGCACAGAGCTCATTTGCTTTATCGCAACCATCGGCCCCGGGATCGACCACGCCGTCCGGGATTTTGCGGCGCAGAACCGGCTCACCGACATGTACGCCATCGACACCATCGGATCAATCATGGTCGAAGAGGTGGTTGAAACCTTTCACACGCTGATGAAAAAATCCCACGCGAACAGGGAAGGGGTCAGCCTCCGTTTCAGTCCCGGATACTGCGACTGGCCTGTTACGGAGCAGAAGAAACTGTTCGCCCTGGCAGACGCCGACAGAATCAATGTCACCCTCTCCCCGTCATTCCTGATGTTTCCGCGAAAATCCGTTTCGGGGGTGTTCGGTATCGGCTCCGATGTAAATGCCCCGCCCTACAACCCATGTCTCCATTGCGGCAAGCGCGACTGCCCGGCACGAAGGGTCTGACCGTTTCAGCAAATCAAGGCGGACGAACGTATTCTGACTGGTAGTCTTGTATGAAGATTTCTGATTGTTTTCAAAAAAATAAAAAAACCCTTTCTTTTGAAGTTTTTCCCCCCGTCCGTGACGGCACGGCGGACCGTCTTTTCCCCGTCATCGACAGACTCGCGAAGCTCAATCCCGATTTTATTTCCGTCACCTACGGTGCCGGCGGCAGCACGCGCGACATGTCGGTGGAAATCGCCTCGGCAATGAAAGAAAGCGGTACCGCCGAGGTGTTGGCGCATCTGACCTGCGTGGGGGCGTCAAAGAGGGAGATTTCATCTGTTCTCGATGAATTGAAATCGTCCAATATAAAAAATATCCTGGCCCTTCGCGGTGATCCCCCGGCGGGGGGGAGTTCATTCATGAAACCCGCAGACGGATTCGGCTTTGCCAGCGAACTGGTCACCTTCATCCGCCGGACCGGTGATTTCTGCATCGGTGTCGCCGGGTATCCCGAGACACACACCGAAGCCCCTTCCCTGCAAGCCGACGTGGATAATCTGAAAAAGAAGGTGGACGCCGGGTCCGATTTCATCATCACCCAGCTTTTTTTCAACAACGATGATTTCTATCGATTCAGGGACTGCGCCGAAAAGGCCGGCATCACGATCCCCATCATTCCCGGTATCTTTCCCATCTTCAACTACCGTCAGATCGAGAAAATCGCGTCTCTCTGCGGCGCGCGCCTCCCGGCCGCACTGCATGAAAAGATCCATGCCGCGGGAGACAGAAGCGATCTGGTCGAACAGCACGGAATCGAATACGCGACGAAACAGAGCGAAGACCTCATCAGAAACGGCGTTCCGGGCCTCCACTTCTACAGCATGAACCGGAGCAGCCACATGGAGAGGATCGTTCACACCCTTCCCTTGCAGAGAGGATACGATGACTGAAACCAGAGGACTGGAAGGAGGGGCGTACAGGCCTCTCGAAAATGGAGATATAGCCAGGATTCATGAGACAACCCTCCGCGTATTCGAGGAAGTGGGGATAGAGGTTCGCCTCCCCGAGGCGCGGGAATTGTTCCGCCAGGCCGGCGCCGAGGTGCAGGAGACGGAATATCTCGTCAAGATTCCCTCGGAACGGGTCGAGGAACTGATCAGCCGGGCCCCCTCCGTGGTGACGCTCTGCGGACGGGGAGAAGGTGACGAACTGGACTGTGAGATCGGAGGGCGAAGGGTCTACATGGGTACCGGGGGAACGGCCCTCAACGTTCAAGACAGCGGCTCCGACGATTCACGAAGGGCAACCCTCGAAGACGTGGCGCTCATGGCGCGCTTCGTCGAATCGCTTGAAAACATCCATTTCTACATGCTGAACGTCTATCCCAACGAACTGGCCGCTCACGAGGTGGATGTCAATCGCTTCGGTGCGGCCCTGAAATACACGCGCAAACATATCATGGGGGGTGTCTACACGGCCGAAGGGATACGCGACGTCATCAGGATGGCCGAGATGATCTCCGGCGGCCCCGAGCGCCTGCGGGAGCGTCCCATCGTCTCCATGGTCACCTGCGTCGTCAGCCCCCTCAGGCTGGATGAGCACTATTCCGGCCTCACCATAGAGGTCGCCCGGCAGGGGATTCCCGTTGTCGTCCCCGCGGAACCGCTGTGCGGCACCACCGCGCCGGTTACCCTGGCGGGGACGCTGGTGATCCAGAACGTGGACACGCTGGCCGGGGTCATGCTCGCGCAGCTGGCCAACCCCGGAGCGCCCACTCTTTACGGAAGCGTGGCCTCCATCGCCGATCTCCACAGCATGAAATACCTGTGCGGCGCCGTCGAGATGGGGCTCCTCAACGCGGCGGCGGCGCAGATGGCCCAGTATTACACACTCCCCTATTACGCGACGGCGGGGATGACCGACGCGAAGATAAACGACGCGCAGGCGGGGTACGAATCCGCGCTGACGAACCTCATGGTCGCTCTGGCCGGAGGGAATCTTGTCCACGACGCGGCGGGGTTCATAGAATTCTGCCTCACCGCCTCCTACGACAAGCTGGTTATGGATAACGAGATCATCGGGATGGTCATGCGCGCCGTGGAGGGGATCGAAGTCAGCGAGGAAACCCTGGCCTTCGACACCATCAGGAAGGTGGGGCCGGGGGGAAACTATCTGGCGGAGCCGCACACGCGCAGGCACATGCGCTCCCAGCAGTTCGTTCCCGCCCTGAGCGACCGCAGCGACCGCGCATCATGGGAGGCGGGCGGTTCGAGGGACCTCAAGGCCCGGGCGGCTCACAGAGCGCAAGAGATCATGAAAACGCCCCTCCGGAGCTTCATCCCCGATGACGTATTCCGGCGAATGCGCTCGCGCATACCGGATCTGCGGGAGATATAGGAGACCCACATGCTCATAATCGGAGAAAAAATAAACGCATCCATCCCCTCCACCGGGAAGGCCATTGCGGAAAAGGATCGGGAATTTCTGGCCTCCCTCGCCCGCGACCAGACGGAGGCGGGTGCGGATTATATTGATGTCAATGCAGGCGACGGCAGGGATACGGGGAGTCCCCCCGTCGCGGTCATGCAGTGGCTCGTCAAGATCGTCCAGGAGGCGACGGACCGGCCTCTGTGCATCGACAGCGACGATCCGGCCGTCCTGGAGGCGGCCCTCGACGGATACCGCGGCGAGGCGGTGATGATCAACTCGGTCACCGCCGAGCCGGAACGGCTCCGTTCCGTCGGAAGAATTGTGGCCAAGTCCGGTGCCGGGGTCATCGCTCTGGTCATGAAAGGGGCCGGGGTCCCCCGCAGCGTCGACGAGCGGATAGAGGCGGCCGATATCATTGTGGACCATCTCGGCAGGGAGGGGATCCCCCGGGAGCGGATCTATTTCGATCCTCTCGTCCTCCCCGTCTCCGTCGACACCACCCAGGCCCTGGTCACCCTCAAAACGATCGAGGCACTCAAGGGGCGCTACCCCGAGGCCAAGACCGTCATGGGGTTGAGCAATATTTCCTACGGCCTGCCGGGACGGGGTATCGTCAACCGTTCCTTCTTTCTCATGGCCGCTGCGGCGGGGCTCGATGCCGCCATCCTGAACCCCCTCGACGTCCGGATGATGAGCCTGGTGAAGGTATCGGATATGCTGACGGGTCAGGATCCCTTCTGCCGGGGGTACACACGGGCCTACCGGAAGGGTCTCTTGAAAGAGTGAGGGGTACACTGGCGTCAATGGGAGAAGGGCGTATCACAATTGTTACGGGGGAATAACCGCACACACGAAGGAGAAAGAATCATGCCGAGAGAAGGGTTGCTCATAGACGCTCCCCTTGAACGATTATCACGGGGGCAGATCGAAAAAATCCACACGGCCTCGCTGGAACTCCTGGATGATCCGGGGGTGATATGCTTTAACGAAGAGGCGTCGGCTATATTTGCCGATAACGGCGCCCATGTTTCTTCATCCAGCTCCGGCGCGGCGCCTCCCCACCGGATCGTCAGAATCCCCGCGGATCTTGTTCGCGAAGCGCTGGAGAGCGCGCCCTCGGCCATTACGCTGGGCGCGCGCAATCCCGCAAACACCCTCGTCATGCACGGCGACGAGCCGCGGGTATACTTTGTGTCGGGTTCGGAAACGAATATCTGGCTCGACGTCGATTTTCACACCTATACAAAAAAATCCGATCCGCGGAAGGAAATAACGGTTCCCGAGTTTACGCCGCGCCGGGGAACCGTGGCGGATCTCTGTCAGGCGGCCCACGTCTGTGAACACCTGGAGACGCTGGACGGTTTTATCCGGAGCGTCAATATTCAGGACAATGACATCACGGAGGAAAACAAGGACGTGAACAAGGTGTTCGCGTCGCTCAACAACACCACCAAACATGTGATGGTGGGGCTCACCAGAGTCGATCAGCTTGACAACGTGCTTCACATGGCGGCGCTCACAGCGGGCGGCGATAAAAAACTTAAGGAAAATCCTCTTCTTTCCTTTATTACCTGTCTCGTCAAGAGCCCCCTTCAGTTTGTTGACGAAACAACCCAGGCCTTCATCGAAATGTGCAGAAAGGGGCTCCCCGTCGTTGTCTCCGCCTCTCCCCAGGCGGGAACCACCGCCCCCATCAAGGAGGCGGGGATCATCGCGCAGATCAACGCCGAAATCCTGGCCGGCATAACCCTCGGTCAGCTTGTCAGGCGGGGAACACCCATCATGTACGGGAGCGTGCCGGTGAGAACCCGGATGGACACCCTGGCCGATTCCTACGGCGCGGTGGAAACCAGCCAGTACAATATCGACTGCGTCCAGCTTGCCCGCTTCTATAAGATCCCCAACTATTCCACATCGGGCGTCTGCGACCCGAAGATTCCGGGGCAGCAATCGTCCATTGAGAGACTCTTTTCGAATCTCCTGGTGACGCTGAGCGGGCCTCAGTATCTCCACTGCGCCTATGGTCTTCTGGACTGCAACTCCGTATTTTCACTCCTCCAGGCCGTTCTTGATGACGCCCACTTTCAGATGATCAAGTTTTTCCTGAGGCCTCCCCGCATCGACGACGATGAACTGGGCGAGGTGATGAAACAGATCAGAGATGTGTCCGTCACATCTCAGAAACTCTATATAAACTATATCCGCAAAGTCCTCAGATCCGGCCTGCTCTCGCCGCCCTATCCCTTTGAAGGAAGCGGCGACATGGACGAGGTCTTTGCCCGCGCCGCCCAGCGGACGGAGGAGCTCCTGGCGCGACCCGTCGACCATATAGACAGGGAAACAACCATCCGGATATTCAAGGAGGTTCCCGGCCTGCTGCCGCGGCTTAATATGTATGAACAGAAAGGGGTTGGCAATGAGTGACGATATTATCGCGATACTGAAAGAAAACGTTATTCAGGGAAGGATGACGAAGGACGACGAAGGGGTGGATGACAGCCTGTCCGGTCCCGGCGTCCTTGAACTGACACAGACGGCAATCGATCAGGGTGTCCCCGTTCAGGATATCATTACCCATGGGCTGACGGCGGGGATGGAGATCGTGGGAAAGAAGTTCGATGCGAAGGAGTACTTCGTTCCCGATATGCTCGCCTCAGCGGAGGCGGTAAGCGCGGCCATGGATCTGCTCAGGCCCCATCTTGAGAAGGCCCATATCGAGAGAAAGGGTACCTTCGCCATCGCCACCGTCAAGGGCGACATCCACGACATCGGAAAGAATATCGTTTCCATCCTGATCAAGGGAGCGGGGTACGACGTGGTCGATCTGGGAATCGATGTCCCCACCGAGCGGATTGTGGAATACGTGAGAGACAACGACACCCCCTATCTCGGCCTTTCGGCCCTGCTGACTACCACCATGCTTGTTATGGGCGAGGTTACGCACGCCCTGGAAGAGGCCGGCGTCAGGAATAAGGTGAAGGTTTTCGTCGGCGGGGCGGCGGTTTCACAAGAGTACGCCCATGAGATAGGGGCGGACGCTTACTGCGCCGACGGCTTCGAAGCGGTCAGGACCCTCGAATCCATGGCGCGTGCATAGCACGCACAAGGACACAAAGATATAAAGGAGAGAATCAATGGCTGGTATTGCAGGTGTTATCGGTGACGCGGAAGGAACCCTCGATCGGATGCTGGAGCGGATCAGACACCGGGGCCCCCATGAAACGGTGCGGTTCGATGACGGAACGGTCCACTTGGGGTGCAACGAACTGAACATCGGCGGAGGCTGCGAGGATGGCTCTCATCATGCCACGGACGGACGCCGGTCGGTGGTCATGGATGGTCGCGTCTACAACAAGGAACTGGAGAGCGTCACGGACGCGCAGGCCGTGCTGGAGCTTTACGAACGCCACGGCTCCCGTTTCGCGGAGAAGATAGACGGCGACTTCGCCTGCGCTCTTTCCTGCAACAGATCACTGATCCTCGCCCGCGACGAGGCCGGAATCAAACCCCTCTATTACGGCCATGACGAGAAAAACAATCTCTGTTTCGCCTCCGAGTTGAAAGCATTGGTGGGGATCGCCCGCGATGTGCGGGAATTCCCCAACGGGTATACCTATTCCCGGGAGACCGGTTTCCGCAGGCACACGGGGAGCACCGTCGAGACACCGGACTTCGAAACCTACGATCAGGCAAAAGGAGTCGTTCGGGAACTGCTTGAAAAGGCGACGGAAAAGCGAATGCGGGATGGGGCCGTGACGGGGGTCCTCCTCAGCGGGGGGCTTGACAGCAGCCTGATCGCCTCCATGGCTGCGAAGATACGCTCTGATATTGAATGCTATACGGTCAGCATGGAGGAGGGGGAAGATCTTCCTCTCGCGCGGGACGTAACCGAGGCCTTGGGGCTTGGGCACCACATCCGCATGTTCGGCGAGGATGAGATAGCCGACATTCTCCCCATCGCCATTCACCATCAGGAGATGTATGAAGAGAGCTGTGTCCACGGCGCCATCGCGAACTTTATCGCGGGGCAGTTCATCAGCGGCAAGGCCACGTGCGTCCTGACCGGCGAGGGGGCCGACGAGTTCTTCGCGGGATATGACGGCCAGTATAAGAAAGGCGAAAATCCTGAAGAGATGGCGGGCATTATCGATTTTGTCATCAGGGTGGCCCACAATACGGCCCTGCAGCGCCTCGACAGACTCAACGCAGCCAACGGGTACGAAAGCCGCACCCCCTTCCTCGACACAGGGGTCATGGACTTTGCCCTCAAGATCCCCCTCGAACACAAGGTCCACGGCCCGGAGCGGATCGGGAAATGGATACTGCGGCAGGCCTTCGAAGGAGACCTGCCCGAACATCTCATCTACCAGACAAAGCGCTTCTTCTCACAGGGATCGGGAGTGGCCTACGTGATGCGCAGGGAGGCGGAAAAGCGATTCTCCGAGGACGACCTGGCGGCATTCAATCGCGAGTCCGGCAATCCCTTTTTGTCGTCCGTTGAAGAGCTGTACTATTACAGGATGTTCAAGGAAACCTTCCCGGACCCGTCCTTTGACCGGCTGGTGGGGCGCTGGGACCCCCTGCGTCCCGCCTTTTTCCCGGCATGGGAAAAACCGCAATAGGAGATTGAAACGGTACCGGAGGGTTTGTCCGGTTGAGACTTCTCTCTTAGAGTTCCTTGCAGACTTCGACCGCCAGCCGGAACAACCGTTCCGGAAAGGATCTGTGTTCATCCGTCCGTCGGGGATCCCATTCATCCCCGCTGACATCATCCCCCGTAGCAAAGAGTTGACCGAACCGCACCCCCCGAAACGCGGCCACGGCGAGGAAGGCCGAGCACTCCATGTCGACGGTGATGCACCCTTCAGCCGCACGCCTGGCGATCCGCTCTTTCGTCTCCCGGTAGAGTCCGTCCGTTGTCCACGTCTTGCCGACCCGGTATGTCACCTCACGGGTGTCCAACACGCTTCGTATCACCTGCACCACATCGTGCTGCGCTTCGATCTCCCTGCCGGGCGGCATGTAGTGGTATGAAGTCCCCTCATCCCGGACGGCGCCGCTTGGCACCACGACGGTTCCCTTCGCGAGGGCGCTGTCCAGAACACCCGCAGAGCCGCAGGCGACGAATTTCCGGCAGCCGAAAGCAATCAGCACTTCAAAAATAATTGCCGCAAGAGGCGCGCACAAACCGGGGTGGACCACCGCGATATCCACCCCCTCATCCCGCATGCAATAGACGGGAACGAACCCCATGGATGTCCGGATGTTCTTCACCAGGGTGAGCACACCGTCGTTCCGGAGACTGTCAATAACCGCCTGGTAGATGGGAAGAACGCATCGTTCCGGAATCCCGGCGACCGGCTCCACGATTCTGGACGGTTCTATGACCGCGTCCCTGCATTCATCAAACTCAAGAATCGGATACTCTGTTCCCATGTCTCTCCTGGCTCCGGAATCACGATCGGGCCGCGCAAATCCTTTTTTACCTCTACGCCCAGCAGAAAATAATCATTGCCGCTCTATCCGGCACGCTGCTCCAGTACCCGGATAATCCGGAGTACGGTACGGTTCACGGGTGTCTGTACACCGTGGATATCGCCCAATTCGACCACTTTCCCTCCAAAGATCTCGACCTCTGTCTTGCGCCCCGCCTCGATATCCTGGAGCATCGACGTTTTCCCCTGCGGAGACAGAGCCTTCAGAAACGAGTACCATTCTTCCACATCGCGGTTCGTCAGATTGATATGCATGGCATCGGCCAGGGCGATCACCTCTCGCATCAACGCATCCATCAAATCCCTGGCTTCCGGGGATGTCTGGAAAACGCCATAGGGGGCCCGCAATACCGCGGACGCCTGGTTCATCCCCACATTGATCATGAATTTCCACCACAGGGTCCGGATCATGTCTTCGGGCGTTTCATGGGCGATTCCCGCCTTCTCGAATGCCTCCCGCACGCGAAGAACCCGCCGGCTGAGACGGGTATTGTGTGCTTCTCCGAAAAAATGCTTCCCGGGATTGGCGTAGGTTATGACATTCCCCTGACGCACGGCATCGATCCCGACGGAGATGGCATAAAGGACCTTATCCATTCCATAGATTGAACCGATATATTCTTCGCTTTCAAGGCCGTTCATAACCGATATGATGGTGGTTGAATCGCCCACCAGTTTTCCCAGCCCCTGGATCGCTTCCTCAAGTTGGTGATACTTCAGGGCAATGATCATGAAATCAACCGCCGATACGGCCTCATCAGGATGGATGGCCGGGATTCTGCAGGGCTTTCCGTTGACCACCAGCCCCTCAGATTTCAGCCTGTCCAGCCGCTCACCCCGGGCGATCAATACCGTCGAAAAATCGGGCGTATCGAAAAATCTTTCGGCAAAATAAGCGCCCATTGCCCCGGCGCCGAGGATTCCCACGTTTTGTATTCTTTCCATTAATTCCCTTCTTTATATCGATCACAAACGATGCCGCCACTCTCAGGGCATACAAGCGCTTTCAGAGTACTGATCTTCAGAGGATGGGGGTTATCAGACGGATTTTTCCAGTTCGTCAAGAAATCGTTTCAACCGCAGTAGCTTGATGTCGCGTTCCCTGAGGGTTTCTTCCAGACTTTTGTCCCGGTAATCATAAAAACCCTGGCCGCTTTTGACTCCGTACTTGCCTTCGGAAACCAGGGTATCAAGCGATTCTGAATGGCCGGGCCAGGCCGGGCGCTCATAGGATTTGTTCAAGAGGTTGCGCTGCACCAAGTCAAGACCGTTGTAGTCCATGCGCCGTACCAAGCCCAGAATAGGGGTCCGAAGTCCCAAACTTGCCTTGGCGACGGTGTCGATATCCTCCGCGGTCGCGTATCCGTTGTCCAGGAGATAATACACCTCCATGGTAATGGCCGATTGCAGTCGATTGACGAGGAAACCGGGAAGGAATGTATTCAGCACGATTGTATCCTTGCCGATCTTGTTCAGGACTTTTTCAGTCGCCATGACCGTTTCTTCCGATGTCTCCGGGCCCCTGACGATCTCAACGAGAGGAATAATGTGTGGCGGCGCGAACCAGTGGGTAATAATCACCTTGTCAGGCCGTCCGGTTTTGACAAACTTGAATATATCGAGAAATGAGGTATTGCTTGCCAGAATCGCCGTGGGCTTAGCCAGTGCATCGAGCTCGCTGAACATATCTTTTTTTACATCCGCCTGCTCCGCGATTGCCTCGATTACCATGTCTGCGTCGGAAACCGTTTCGGCAAGGTCCTCGGTGTACCGTATCCGTTCATGCACTATTTCCGCGATTTCTTCGGGATTGATAATTCCCGCTTCCGCCAGGGTCCGGGCATTCCCTTCATTCAAGGCTTCGGCGCGTCTCAGCATTTCCGGAGAAATATCGTTCACCGCAACATGGTAGCCGGCGGCGGAAAAGGCAAGGGCAATCCCATGCCCCATGGTTCCCGCCCCTATGATAGCGATCTTTCTCATTCTTTCTTCCCTGGCGACGTACAGTGTAATGGAGCCATACCGATATAGGCTGTTTTACGATTCGCAGGATAATTCGTTCGTGATACAGTCCAATCACCGCGCATTCATCTTACTCTTTGATTCCGGCGAGTTTGCGGGCGATCTTCTTCTTTGACTCCAGATCAATGCTGTTCAAAAGCACCATTCTGTGGGTTTCGGGGGAACCTCCCCCATGAATATTCGAAACAATATCCCGTGTCTCAAAGGCCAGTTTCTCAACAAGCCGCAGTATCTTGACCCGATCTTCAGTGGAGAACTCATCCGCCCCCTTCAGATATTTGACAAGCAAGGGACCAAGTTCCGGGATGGCAAAATCTTTATCCGAGGGAAGATCGGTAACGCCCCCCCCGGCAATCTCAATCATCATCCGATGCACTTCCGCCAGGTCTTTCCCCTCAAAGAGTTTCGAGGTATTGGACAACACCGGATCAACATTATAAATGCCGGAGGGAGTCGGCCGAGCCGTCACCGATGCGGCAATAGAGCAGCCGTACATGGCGTAAATTATCTTTATCATTTCGGCGAGCTTATTGTTGATATGGGACACGTTTTTCAATCCGTTGTATTCCGCGGCGGTAGCGGCGGCCCCGATGAGAACATCGCCGACACCGCACTTGCAACCACCGTGGGAATGCCGGTGAAAGTTGCCGAATTGCCTTACCATATTACCGGCAAATTCGTGTTCTCCACACA
>CAZAST010000009.1:0-25602 GCA_964487805.1 uncultured Syntrophaceae bacterium | reverse complement strand
TCAGTTCGTTAAGTCCTATATCGAGGGTTCAAATCCCTTCACTCACCCCATTATTTAATCCGTTACACCAGCGGATTCTCTTGCTCCGGCGGTCCTAAGCCCGCCGGAGTTTTTTATTTTTCCTCAGCGCTGACTGAACCGCCGCCCCAGCATGGCCCCGGCACGTCTTTTCTACAGGAATCCGGATATCCCGAAAAGCAGATTTCGGAAGTCAGTTCTATGATGTTACCAGTGCGGTTGATTACCTATCCGGTGTCCCATAACCTCAAGGGTATCATTTACGACCACAAGCGCGTTCGGGTCCATATCACGGACAATTTTTTTAAGCTGTGCCAGTTCCCTGAACGTGATGATTGTGTAGAGGACATTCTGCTCTCGACTGGTATATGCACCCTGTCCCTTGAGAATCGTCACACCTCGATGGATTTTCTCCATGATTTCTTTTGATATTTCTTCCGAATGAGATGATATGACCAACACGGCTTTCCGTTGGCTCAACCCTGTCACGACGAGGTTTACCACATGGGAGTTGATGAAGATGTAAATGAGGGTGTACAACCCCCCTTCAAGGGAGAAAAAGATCGCTCCGGCTGTAAGTATCACGACATTGAACGCGAGTATCGTCGTACCCAGGCGGATGGAAAAGAGCCGTAAAAAAATGACGGACAGAATATCGAGTCCACCAGCGGAACCAAACGATTTGAGAACGATCCCGGATCCAATACCCATAATAATTCCGGCAAGTATCGCTGCGAGAATCTTGTCGTGTATGGGTGGAAACGGGACATTAACGAAGCCAAGGGCGGCGGAATAGACAATCATCCCGGGGATGCTGTAGAGAAAAAACCGGCGTCCCACATATCGCCAACCGAGCAGGTAAACAGGGATGTTGAGCAGAAAATAAACAACGGCAATGGGAGCCTGGGGGATAAAATAGTGAATGATAAGAGAAACGCCGGTAAATCCGGCTCCGAAGAATTGCAATGGGAGCAGGATGGCATTGACGGCTACGACGCAAATGATGCTGCCCGCCGACATGAGAAAAAGATTCCAGAGGATTTGACCAATGGATTTTAAGGTTATTTTCCCGGCTTTTGGCGAATCTTTATTCATGAAACTTGGGCCTCATTAAAACCACGTTGGTGTAAGATGGGAAAATGGTAACTCCTCATAAGGAGAACTGTCTGAAATCAAGTGTCGCCTTGAAAGTGATTGGATATTCAATTACAGGAAGCAATTACCCTATCCCGTGATTTCTTTCAGGACGCTCTCCACCCGCGATTGTATGGCTGTCAGTCCTTCTTCGGTTTTCGATTCGAAGCGCAGGACCAGGACAGGCTGGGTGTTTGACGCGCGGACGAGTCCCCATCCGTCGTCGAACTGCACGCGCACGCCGTCGATGTCGATCACTTCGTAGTCGGCGGCGAATCGGTTTTTGACCTTCTCCACTACCTGAAACTTGATGTCGTCTGAGCAATCAACCCGTATCTCGGGAGTGCTGAAAGTCTGAGGTACATCCGAGAGCAGTTCGCTCAGCTTCTGTCCCGTCTGAGAGAGGATTTCCAGGAGGCGCACCGAGGCGTAGATGGCGTCGTCGTAGCCGAAATAGCGGTCCGCGAAGAAGATATGACCGCTCATCTCACCCGCCAGCAGGGCACCTTCTTTTTTCATCTTCCCCTTGATGAGGGAGTGCCCGGCCTTCCACATGATGCCGCGGCCGCCCTTGCGGGCGATATCGTCGTAGAGGGTCTGGGAACATTTGACTTCTCCGATGATCGTCGCGCCGGGGTTTTCCTTGAGGATGGCGCGTGAAAAGAGAAGGAGAAGTACATCGCCGCGGACAATCTCTCCCGTGTCGGTGATAACACCGATCCGGTCCGCGTCGCCGTCGTAGGCGAGCCCGATGTCCGCTTGTTTCTCCTTGACCAGTCTGATGAGCTCCGTGAGGTTTGTCTCGACGGTCGGATCGGGGAAATGGTTGGGGAAGCGACCGTCCATGTCACAGTAGAGAGGAGTAACGACGCAGCCGAAACGTTCCAAGAGGGGGACGGCGAAGAACCCCCCCACACCGTTTCCTGCGTCCACAACCACGTTCAGGCCCCCCTGTATTGTTACATGATTGAAGAGGTATTCCCGGTATTCCTCCGCAACGTCCCTGCGTTCCAGTGACCCCGATCCCGACGCGTAGCCGCCGGCCTCCATGATGATCCTCAGTTTCTGTATGTCCTCACCGTGGATGGTATCGGGCCCTACACATATCTTAAATCCGTTGAATTCTGGAGGGTTGTGGCTCCCCGTCACCATGACGCCGCCATCGGTTTTCAGGTGTCTGATGGAATAGTAGAGCATGGGCGTGGCGCACAGGCCGATATCGATCACGTCGATCCCCGCGGTGCGAAGACCTCCGATGAGCGCCCCTTGGTATTCTTCCGAACTCAACCGGCAGTCCCGCCCGACGGTCATGACCTTCACGCCATGTTCTTTTCCGTAGGTGCCGGTGGCCCGGCCCAGGTCATGGACAAAACCGTGGTTCAGGTCCTCGCCGACGAGCCCCCTTACATCATATTCCCTGAATACCTGTGGATTCATATGTCTTCTCCTGAAAATCTGATGTGCCAATCACTACCACATGTTCCATGGTTAGACAATACTCCTTTCCCGATATGTATTGACACCCGTGTGTCGCCATGCTAGGGTCGACCCAATTCGCGAAAGAATTACCGGGAGGTAGTATCATGGCGTGGCAGGACAATGACGGAAATCCCTGGGGGAACAAACAGCCGCCCGACCTGAGAGAGGCTGTAGAAAAGATCAAGAAGGCCATACCCTTCAAGATTCCCTTCGGCGGGAAACATGGACTCATTCCCATCATTGTGGTGGTTTTGTTGCTGGTCTGGCTCGGTTCGGGGATCTATTTCGTCGCCCCCGACGAGGTTGGTGTGGTCAAGAGATTCGGCAAGGCGGTGCGCAGCACGGCACCGGGCCCGCATTACCACATTCCAGCGCCGATAGAGACGGTTTTGAAGCCGAAGGTGACGCAGGTGCGGAGAATAGAGATCGGTTTCAGGACGATAGGAGACCGGCAGCTCGGCAAGATCAGGGCGGTCACGGACGAGAGCTTGATGCTGACCAAGGCGGAAAACATCGTGAATCTGTCATTTATCGTTCAGTACCGGATAAAGGACGCCGAAGCGTACCTTTTCAATGTGAGGGACCAGGATAAGACGGTGAAGGATGCCGCCGAGGCTGCCATGCGTGAAATGGCGGGAGAGAACGAGCTTGATGATATCTTGACCGAAGGAAAATTCAAGGTCCAGCAGGACACAAAAACAACCCTCCAGCGGATACTGGATGATTATAAAGCGGGGATCCATATCGTGGCCGTCCAGCTTCAGGACGTGTATCCTCCTGATGAGGTGATGGCAGCCTTCAAGGAT
Source organism: uncultured Syntrophaceae bacterium (assembly GCA_964487805.1). Classification (GTDB taxonomy): domain Bacteria; phylum Desulfobacterota; class Syntrophia; order Syntrophales; family UBA2210; genus UBA6078. The sequence goes on along the minus strand of CAZAST010000009.1, from coordinate 22,165 downwards.
GTTGCCAGCGCGAAGGAGGACAAGGCAAAGATGATCAACGATGCACACGGATACCGCAATGATATCCTCCCCAAGGCAAAGGGGAAAGCGTCCCAGATCGTCAATGACGCTATCGCATACAAAGAAGCGAAGATTATCTCCGCTGAAGGGGATGCGAGCCGGTTTCTCCAGATTCTTGAGCAGTACAGGACCGCCAAGGCGGTTACAAAAGAGAGATTGTACATCGAAATGATGGAGGAAATACTCCCCGGAATAGATAAGGTTATCGTGGCGGAAAAAATCGGGAAAAACATGCTTCCCCATCTGTCACTGGGAGAGAAGCAGATCAACGCGAAGTAACCGAGCGTGTTTGGAGGCTCATGATGAATATAAAAGGGAAATTAGGGATAGTAGCCGGTCTGATCGTCATTTTTATCGCGTCTCTATCGCTCTTTGCCGTGGATCAGACGCAGCAGGCCATTGTCATACAACTGGGGAAGCCGCTGAAAGGTATATATGGCCCGGGGCTCCACTTCAAAGTCCCCTTTATCCAGCAGGTAATCCAGTTTGAGCGGAGGATACTGGTGTACGACGCGACATCGACCGAGATACTGACAAAGGACAAGAAGAATCTCGTCGTGGACAATTATACAAAATGGTCCATTAACGACCCGCTGAAATTCTATACCACGGTGAGGAATGAAAACGGCGCTCAGTCGCGGTTGGACGATATTGTTTATGCGCAGCTTCGGGTGGAACTGGGACAGCACGACCTCTCGGATATCGTATCGACGACCCGCGGTGATATCATGACGAAGGTTACGAAAGAATCCGCCGTGCGGGCCAAAGAGTACGGCATAGATGTGGTGGACGTGAGGATAAAGCGGGCGGATCTGCCGGAGCAGAACGAGAAACATGTGTTCGGGCGGATGAAGGCGGAAAGGGAGCGACAGGCGAAACAGTACCGCTCGGAGGGGGAAGAGGAGTCCAAGAAAATTACGGCGAAGGCCGACATGGAACGGACGATTATCCTGGCGGAAGCCTATAAGCAATCCGAGCAGATGAAGGGTGAAGGCGATGCCAGAGCGGTGAAGATATACGCCGACGCGTATCAGAAAGACCTTGAGTTCTATGAGTTTAACAGAAGTCTTGAGGCCTATAAAAAGGCGCTCAAGGAGGGGACGAAGCTCATCATCAATGCGGACTCCGAATTTTTCAAATTCATTAATTGAGTTTTTCCTTGACTTTGACAATTTTTAAGGGTAGTAAATCTCAAAAGTTGCGTTAATTATTCAAAAAAGGAACAGATAATGGTTGAGCAGAGGGTAGGGTTTTTTAGCTTTTTTGGTTTTTTTGCCGGGGTCTGCCCTCCGAGCTCGTGATGAATTGCTGTATGAGCCGTGGGCGGACCGAATAACCGCCCACGGCTTTTTTATTGTGTAGGCCGTGGATGTCATCTGCGGCCTTTTTATTTTAAGAGGAGGGACTGACGATGAGAAAAATATGGTGTGTCATCATAGGGGCGCTTGTGGTGCTTGGGATTGCTCCCGGCCTGCACGCGAAGGCGATCAAGGTAGGAGCGGCGATCAACCTGACAGGACCGGCATCTACCTGGGGGCAGTTTCACGCGAAGGGGCAGCGAGACTACTTCCAGTATGTGAACGAGGTCAAGGGAGGCGTCAATGGGAACAAGATAGAGATGATTCTTGTTGATACCATGTACAAAACCCCCGAGGCCGTTGCGGCGGTCAGGAAGTTTGCAGTGAGCGACAAAGTGGATATGATAGCGACATGGGGAGCGGGCGAAGGACTCGCGGCAAAGCCCATTGTGCAGAGATACAAGATTCCCACGATCAATTATTCGACCAGTTGGGAGATCCTTGAAGATCCGATTGATTACATGTATCTTCCCTTTGGAAGTTACCGGCTAGACTGTTACGCCGTTCTGGAATATATCAAGGCGACTCACACGGGGGGTACGCCGCCAAAGGTTGGGCTTCTCACCTACAACAATGCCTACGGTCTGTCGATACACAAGCCGAGCAGGGAATACGCGGAGAAGCACGGAATTGAAATAGTGTCTATTGAGGAATTTCCACCGAAGACGCTCGACCTGACGACGGAGCTTTTGCGCCTCCAGAAGAGCGGTGCCGAATATGTCTTTATGCAGATGCTCCCGGCGGCGATCATAACCACCTTTAAGTGTGCCGATCGGATCGGGTACACTCCCCAATTCTTCGGGACCTGGACCTCTACCGACCCCGATTTTTTCGCCATGGGGAAGGGATTGATCCGGGATCGTTTGATGATGCAATTCCCCGGAGGCCTTCCGGTCGATAAAGGCGAGGGGATTGCAGTGATGGAGGATTTGTGGAAGCGGTACGCTACCGTCGATTCATTCGATGCCTCATACTGGGAAGGGGTGGTCATGGGAATGATCATGGAACGCGCCTTCGTGCGAGCTCATGAGAAATACGGAAAGATCACACGGGAAAACATCAACAAGGCAATGGAATCCTTTTCAAATGAGAAATTCGGCGGGCTGGTCCCCGACGTCTCCTATTCGAAGACGAATCATGAGGGTTCTTTCACCGGGAGGATCGTCAGGGTCTCCGAGGATGGAACGTATCTGCCTGTGACGAATTTCTTCGTTCCGGGGAAGGGTGAAATAAAGATTCTGGGTGAAAAATGAAGGCTTTCCGAGGCCAACCGGATATCTTCAAGGCCATATCGAACGACGGAAAACGCGCCGATCTGAAGGTAGACCACCTCACGCTCTCCTTTGGGGGCGTGATGGCCCTGAACGATGTCAATTTTGAGGTTCAAACCGGAGAATTGTTTTCCCTTATCGGTCCAAACGGCGCGGGGAAAACGAGCCTCCTGAATTGTCTGACCGGGTTTTACCGGCCACAGGCGGGGAGGATCGTCTTCAACGGCGAAGATATTACCCATCTGCCGACACACAGTCTCGTGGGTCGCGGCGTGGGGAGAACATTTCAGAATATCGAGCTCTTCCCGGGTATGACAGTCCTCTCCAACATGCTCCTGGCACGCCATTCACACTGCGGGTACGGGCTGGGAGGTGCCCTTATGTTCCTTCCTTCCGTGCGCAGGGAGGAGATCCGTCACCGCGTCGTTGTTGAAGATCTGATCGATTTTCTTGAGATGCAGGCGATTCGCAAGAAGCCGGTCGGCTCATTGCCCTACGGGCTGCGTAAGCGGGTCGAACTGGGACGGGCTTTGGCACTCGAACCGAAGCTTCTGGTTCTGGACGAGCCCTTCGCGGGGATGAACCTCGAGGAAAAGGAGGATATGGTGAGATTCCTCGTAGAGCTGAACCGCCAATGGGGACAGACGATGATGCTGGTGGAACACGACATGTCCATTGTGATGACCATATCCGAAAAGGTAATGGTCCTTAATTTCGGGGAAAAACTGGCCGAGGGGACCCCCGAAACGGTGTTGAATAACCCGGAGGTTGTACGGGCGTACCTGGGGGATACACAGTGAACGGGGAAGCTCACGCACAGGGAACAAGGGCCGAGACAGAGCTTACTCTTCCGCAGATCCTCATGGGGCAGTCGCAGCGATTCGGGGATCGTGTCGCCATCCGGGAGAAGGCGTATGGGATTTGGCAGTCGTACACTTGGCGAGACTATCTGACATTCGCAAAAAGGGTGGGGTTGGGCCTCTATTCCCTGGGGATGAAACGAGGGGATCAGATCGGGATTATCATGGACAACCACCCGGAATGGCTTTTCAGTCAGGTGGGAGGGCAGGCCTTCGGCGCCGTGATGGTCAACCTTTTCACCTCGGCCATCAGCAGTGAGATAGCGGGGACCCTGAGCAGAATCAACGCGGTCTATGTTATTGCGCAGGACCAGGAGCAGACTGATAAACTGCTGGAGATGCGCGGCAGTCTTGGACATGTGCGGAAGGTCATCTATGTGGACCGGACGGGCATGAGCGATTACCGAAATGATGACTGGCTCATCAGTTTCGCCGACCTGCTGGAGAGGGGGGCGGAGCTGGATGTGAAAGACCCGGAGCTCTTTTACCGTGAGGTGGAAAAAGGCAGACCGGACGATATCGCTCTCATGATCATGACATCGGGGACGACCGGAATTTCCAAACTGGCCATGATGGCTCACAACAACTTTACTGAGATGGCCGCAAGCTGGCTGGAGACGCTCCCCCAAGGGGTGGAAGTGGACTGGCTTTCCATGTCCCCTCCCGCGTGGATCGTTGACCAGATGTGGGTGGGTGTTTCTCTCTTGGGGGGGATGTCAATGAACTTTCCCGAAACTCACGAGACGGTCATGGAGGATTTTCGTGAACTGGGCCCTTCCATTATCATTACCTCTTCACGGTTCTGGGAAGATCTTGCTTCCACCATCCGGGTCAAGATAGGTGATGCCGGACCGGTACGGAGGAGACTTTTCCATATGGCCGAACGTATCGGCGGAAGGGTAACGGATATGGAATCGCGGGGAGAGAAGATTGGTCCTTTTCTGAAATACGCCCGATGGCTATCCGCGGTTACCGTCTTCCACCCCCTCCTGGACCGGATCGGCTGTTCACGATTTCAAAGCGCTTTCACCGGAGGGCACCCGATCAGTCCCGATGTGATCCGTTTTTTCCGTTCCCTGGGGTTGAACCTCAAACAATGTTACGGTCTCACTGAGTCGGGTGGGATCTTCCAGGTTCAGCCCGACAACGAGATCAAGGCGGAGACCGTCGGCAGACCCCTGACCGGCATGGAGGTGCAAATCTCCGACGATCAGGAGGTGCTTCTTTCCAGCAAGACGGTATTCAGAGGATATTACAATGATTTTGAAGCCACGAACGCCGCTTTTATGGATGGTTGGCTGAGGACCGGTGACGCGGGCTATCTCGATGATGATGGGCACCTCGTCATTATCGGGAGACGGGAGGAGATCATCAGGAACAAACAGGGGGAGGCCTTTTCTCCTGATTTCATCGAAACACGTTTGAAGTTCAGCCCTTACATACGGGAGGCAGTTACCTTCGGCGAGGGGCGCCCCTACATTACCGCCCTGATCAATATCGACATGGGGAATGTGGGCAGCTGGGCCGAGGAACGGATGATTCCCTATACCACTTACACGGATCTCTCTCAGCGGCCGGAGGTGGAAGAACTGGTGACCGGAGAGATCAGCGCGGTCAATGAACGGCTCCCCGACGCAATGAAGATCCGTCGGTTCATTCTCCTTTACAAGCTGCTTGATGCCGATGATGAAGAGCTCACGCGAACGGGGAAGGTGAGAAGAAGATTTGTCTACGGCCTCTATCTGAAGCTCATTAATGCCATGTATGAAGACGAAGACGCCCTGGATGTGAAGACAACGGTTCGTTACAGGAACGGACAGGTGGGGACACTGGAGACCCGGGTGCGTATACTGAAACTTGATTGAGACGGGAGTGCTGTCCTATGGATTTTTTTATCCAGCTTTTGGTGAACGGTCTGAGTATCGGATTTCTGTATGGTCTGGCGGCTATGGGGTTCGTCATGATCTTCAAATCTTCCAGTGTACTGAACTTTGCCCACGGGGAGCTGATGTCTTTGGGAGCGTTTGTTTTTCTGGTTCTGATCGGATGGGCGGGACTCCCCGTATATCTGGCCTTCCCCCTGACCCTTGTCTTTTGTTTTATCCTCGGTTTTGTGGTGGAACGGCTTTTTCTGCGGCCCCTCATCGGAGAACCTCTCATCTATGTCATCATGCTTACAGTGGGACTGGCTTCCATGTTCAAGGGAGTCATGCTGCTTATATGGGGTGGAAACCTCTATACGTTTCCCGACTTTCTCCCGGAAGGGCTGGCCATCCGGTGGGGGAGTGTCAATATACCCCCCGTGTACGCCGTATCAATCGTTATCGGACTCATATTTCTCATGCTCTTTGGTCTCTTTTTCAAATACTCCTCCCAGGGGATCTATATGCGATCGGTGGCGGACAACCAGCCTGCCGCGCTCTCTCTGGGGGTGCACGTGCGCAAGGTCTTTGCCCTTTCCTGGGCCATCGCCGCCCTCGTGGCGGGGATGAGCGGGATTGTTCTCGGCATCATTAACGGCATCAATGTCCATGACCTGTCGTCCATCGGACTCAAGGTCTTCCCCGTGGTCATTCTGGGAGGTCTGGACAGCATCGGAGGAGCGGTGATCGGGGGGATCATTATCGGACTCCTTGAGACCTTTACGGGCGGTTATCTGTCCACGTCGCTAAGGGATGTCATACCCTACATCGTTCTGGTCTTTATCCTGATGGTAAAGCCCTACGGCCTCTTCGGCCTTGTGGAGATTGAAAGAGTCTGATGAGAAAATTGCATTTTCACCCCTGTGGGAATTTCAATGATCGCTATGAGCAGGAGCTCACGATCTTCGAAACGGATTTCGGACGAACCGCCGTTCTGGCCGGGTTGGTCATATTGTTTGCCATTGTACCCTATGCCAGCAGCGCCTATTTTCTGTACATTCTCAACACAATCGCCATTATGTCCATAGCGGCCATCGGACTGAACATCCTCATCGGCTTTACGGGGCAGCTCTCCCTGGGACATGGGGCCTTTTTCGGCGTCGGGGCTTACGCGGCCGCCATACTTGCCGCTGATGTGGGATTCCCCTTTCTCCTCGCCGTCCCCTGCGCGGGGGTGATTACCGCCCTCGTAGGGGTTCTTTTCGGGCTGCCTTCGGGGAGACTGAAGGGTCTGTACCTCACGATCGCAACCCTTGCCGGGCAGTTCATCATCGAGTATCTCCTTGTTCACTGGGAGGGCCTCACCAGGGGGACCATGGGGATCGTCCTTCCCGAGGCCTCCATATTCGGCATTGCCCTTGGCAGTGATCGATGCTTCTTCTATATAGCCTACGGAGCGCTGATCCTCATGACCTTCATCGCGGTCAATCTCATGAGGACGAGGTATGGAAGGGCCTTTGTGGCGATCCGCGATAATGACCGGGCAGCGGAGGGGATGGGGATCCCCATATTCCCCTACAAGCTTCTTTCGTTTGCCATCAGTTCCTTTTACGCGGGATTCGCCGGAGCCCTGTGGGCATACTACATGGTTAGCATTACGACGGAACCGTTTAATCTGGGGCTTTCGGTGGAGTATATCGCTATGGTCATCATCGGCGGGCTGGGGAGCATCACCGGTTCCATCTTCGGGGCGCTTTTTATCACGGGCTTGAACGAGGGATTGCGTTGGCTGACCGATGTCCTGATGAGCACCAATATCCTGAGCGCCATAGGGCTTTCGATGGCGCCTCTGCGAGAACTGGCGTTTGGAACGGCGATCGTCCTTTTCATCCTTCTGGAGCCGCGGGGCCTGGCTGAAGTCTGGCGTATTATCCGTTCAAACTTCCGTCTCTGGCCATTTTCTTACTGAGAGGGGGCCATGCACGAAGATACTCTGCTCCAATTGAACAATATCAGCGTGGTGTACTCCGACGTCATCCAGGTCCTCAAGGGGGTTTCCCTTGCTGTGACGGAGAAGCACATTGTTTGTCTTCTCGGAAGCAACGGGGCCGGTAAGACAACCACATTAAAAGCCATATCGGGACTCCTGAAGACGGAAAACGGAAAGGTGACGGACGGGGATATCGTATATGAAAAAGCCCTTATCCAGAATTCTCCTCCGGAAGCCATAACCCGCCGGGGCATCATCCAGGTCCTCGAAGGGAGACAACCCTTCAAGTATCTGACCATAGAGGAAAATCTTCGAGTCGGCACGGCCACCAGGTGGGGAAAGCCATACGGGAAAGATCTGGAGCTGATCTACGAATACTTTCCGCCCCTCAGGAAGAGACGCAAAACCCTGGCCGGGTACTGCAGCGGAGGCGAACTGCAGATGCTGGTTATGGGACGCGCCCTGATGGCGCACCCCAAGCTGCTCCTGCTGGACGAGCCCTCGCTGGGACTCGCACCGCTGGTGGTGAAGGAGATATTCGAGATCATTGAGAGGATCAACCGCGAGCAGGGGACCACGATCGTTCTGGTTGAGCAGAACGCGAATATGGCGCTTCGGATAGCGCACTATGGGTACATCATGGAAAACGGCAGGATCGTGATGGAAGGAGAAGCTGCCGACCTGAAGAAAAATCCTGATATCAAGGAGTTTTATCTGGGAATGGGCGCGGGAGGTGACGCCAAGTCATACCGGGACGTCAAATCGTACAAGAGGCGCAAGCGGTGGCTGTAAGAGTGAGGAATACGGGAAGTGGGTATAAAAGAGTAACGGAAGGAGAAGCTTCTATGAGTGTTTTTTTTGATGACCTGGAGGGACGATCCGCGCTTCAGAGGAAGGCGGACCAAAACCGGAGATTGTCGGAGATGGTTGCAGCCGCATACCGGCACTCCTTGCGGGTCAAAGAAACCATGGATGGGCTTGATCTGAAGCCGCGGGATATTGCTTCCGCCGATGACCTTGAAAAATTTCCTGTTATCTCGCGGGAAGAATTAGTGGAACTTGAGGGCCGTGAACCTCCTTTCGGGGGATTGTGCGCTCCGGGCGCGGATGTGCCCCGGATATTCACCTCGCCGGGGCCTGTGTATGAACCGCACCTCGGAGAAGGACAACTGTGGGCTAGGGGGTATTTCGCGGCGGGTTTCCGAAGAGGGGATCGGGTTCTTAATACCTTTTCATATCACATGGTGGCCGCAGGGCTGACCTTTCACGAGGGGCTCAGGGCTGTCGGTGCGACCGTGATTCCCTCGGGCACCGCCGGAACAGAAATGCAGGTGCAGCTTATACGGGATCTCGGTGTGACCGGATACGCGGGTACGCCGAGCTTTCTGAATGCCATCATCGCTAAAGCGGAAGAGATGGGACATACGTTCAGGGAGGATTTTCGTCTAAGCCGTGCGTCTTTCGTGGCGGAACCCCTCCAGCCCTCCCTCAGGCAACGGTTCGAAGAGGTCTACGGAATTGATACGTACCAGATGTACGGCGCGACGGAGGTTGGTGATATTGCGTACGAATGCTCCGCGAAGGAGGGATGGCATATCTGCGAGGATGTGATTGTCGAGATCGTGGATCCTGCCACGGGCAGGTCGGTCGAGCCCGGTCGGATGGGTGAGGTTGTGGTGACCCGTCTGAACGATACCTTCTTTCTCTTCCGCTTCGGAACGGGAGATCTTTCAAGTGTAATACAGGATGCATGCACCTGCGGAAGAACCGCCGGGAGGCTGAGCGGTATCGCGGGCAGGGTAGGGGAAGCGGTGAAGGTCAGAGGGATGTTTATCGCCCCGAGCCAAGTGGCACGGGTCCGCGAGGCTTTTCCGCGGGTTACGTTTCAGGTGGTGATAACACGGGAGAATTATCGTGATTTCCTCAGCGTTGTGGTGGTGGATGATGATGAGTACCGGACGGTGGGAGACACCCGGTTCGGGGAGATCTTCCACTCCATCTGCGCCGTCCGGATTGACCGCATTGAAAAGGTCCGAAGAGGTTTGTATGAAGAGGGCAAAGCTCTTATAGACAAAAGGGAGTGGAAGTAGCCGGCCGCCAATAGCGTAGCGTCAGGATACGGCGGCGTCTTTCAACTTGAGCTGTATGCCGCTCTTTCCGTTCCAGTTGTTTATCTGCGGCGTAAAGACGATATCAATCGTTGAATCGGACAGAAGATCAGTCAGGTGACCCCCGTCGAACCATATGGCGTCGCAGTACAGGGTATCGTCATGAACGCGCGCTTTCAGGTGATTGCTCCCCACGGTGAAGGGGGAGGATACCCGTACCTTTCTCGCGCAGAGGAGGGGTTCGGGGTTCATGCTTCCAAAGGGGGCCAGCATCTCCAACTGTGAAATAAGGGTATAGTCCAGTTCGTTCAGTCCGCAGAGCGCGTCTATGGCCGTGTGGGGAACCGGCCGTTCACCGCCGGTATCTTTAAGCACCGCGGCGCTCAACAGCTTCGAGAATTCTTGAATATCTTCCTCGCGTATGGAAATTCCCGCCGCGAACCGGTGCCCGCCGTACGAAAGCAAGAGGGAGGAACAACCGCTATCCAGTCCCTCATAGAGATTGAATTCGACGATGCTTCTTCCCGATCCCTTCCCGATGCCGTCTTTTACGCTTATTAGGACAGTAGGCATGTAATACCGGTCCACCAGTTTCGATGCCACAATTCCTATGACGCCGGGGTGCCATGTATTGGAAGAAAAAACGAGCGCATTGACCTTTTTAATATCGATAGTTGTGTCGATTTTTTCAAGCGTTTCATCAAGGATAGCCCTTTCGATTTCACGACGTGTTCTATTATATGAATCAAGGCGTTCGGCAAGAAGTGCCGCCCTGCCTTCCTCCTCGGTGAGAAGGAGTTCGATTGCGTCTTCCGGAGAGCCGATCCTGCCTGCGGCATTGATGCGCGGAATCAATCGAAATGCCGCCGTTTCTGAGCTGATACCTCTGTGACCGATATCGCTTGCGGCTATCAGGGCCTTGAGCCCGATCCGTTCGGTATTATTGACGATCCCGAGGCCTATCTTGGCGAGAATTCTGTTCTCATCAACAAGGGGTACGATGTCTCCAATGGTTCCGATGGCAACAAGGTCAAGATATTTCATGAGATTGGGATATTCCCTGCCTTTCCAGAAACCGAGATCTCGGAGCTTGCCGCGCAGGGCGATCAGAAGATTGAAGACCACCCCGACCCCGGCGAGGAATTTGAAAGGAAACTCACAGTGAGGATGATGGGGGTTGATAACCGCACTGCAATCAGGGAGGATGGCGGGGATTTCGTGATGATCGGTTACGATCACATCGATACCGAGGGAGGTGGCATAGGCTATCTGCTCGTAATCCGATATGCCGCAGTCAACCGTTACGATCAGGCGTACTCCTTTTTCTCTGAACTTGTCGATTGCCTCCCTGCTGAGGCCGTACCCTTCTTCGACCCGCGCCGGGATATAGTAATCTGTCCACGCATGAATTCCCCTGAGAAATTTTACGAGTATTGCCGTTGATGTGATACCGTCGGCGTCGTAATCTCCGTACACCATGATTTTTTCCTTGTTGAAGATCGCTTGTATCAGACGGTCGACTCCCTCATGCATGTCTTTCATGAGGAAAGGGTTGTGAAGGTGTTCCAGAGAGGGGAAGAGGAACTTCTTGGCGGCATCGGGTGTTGTGATGCCGCGGTTGTACAATATCTGTGATATAATGGGGCTAATTCCCAGTTCCCTAGTGATGAGAGATTCAGCTTTTTCCTGTGTGCCGGGGAATTTCCAGCGGGTGGTTGGCAGCATGTGTTTCTATTCCGATCAATGTATTATTCGACTATAGACAAGGCATAAGTTCGTGTCAAGGGAAGGATTTATTTCTTGATATTTCGCGGATCGTATATTATCAGCGACAGATGAAAAAAAGGGAAATGTTGCTACGGAACCTTCGAATAGACCGCAAGGATATCGCCTATCTTAAATACATTCTCGAAGGGTATGAAGGGCTTGCGACCGTCACAACGATCCAGAGAGATGAATCGGTGGTACGGCTTTCCGTGGCTCCGGACTTCAGTTCCGATGTTGACGGCATACTGAAAGCATTGAGAGGAGAGATCGACATGTGTGAGATTGGCGGAGGCGAAGAAAAATGAAAAAAGGGTATGGATATGTTCTGGTCGTTCTGTTGCTCCCGCTTCTTATGGGCATGGGCTCCATGACGGGGAACGGTACACCGGACAAGGTCCCCGTTGCTGAAAAAAAATTCAATGCAACCTTCGTCGATGAGATGGACATCATCACCAGATGCACGGATGTGAGCATAGAAGGCAAGACCTATATCGAGGGAAGAAAGGGAAAAGGGATATACACCATCCCTTTCGAAGAAATAGAGAGCCTAACCTTCCTGTCAAAAGGAGATGATCTCAGGGTATTGGTGCGCCTGCGAAACCAGAACATCGATGAACTGATGCTGGATGCAGACCACAAGGCGTATGGCCGGACGGGACATGGAACGTTCCAGATCCGCCTTGGCGATATCAAAAAGATGATACTCAAAGACTGATTTAAGGGTGTTTTTTGTGCCTGTTTTAAAAGGCAGGCAGGCACCGGCTGTTTTTAGATAGCCTTTCTGACTGCCCCCGAGCGCAGACATCGGGTACAGACCCTCATCCTCTTGACCGCCCCTGTCTTGGGAACCAGAACCCGGAGTTTCTGGAGGTTGGGATACCAGACCTTTTTTGTCTTGTTGTTCGCATGGCTGACGCTGTTTCCGACAACGGGCCCTTTACCGCAAATCTCACACACTCGAGACATAATAAACTCCCTTCTGAAAATCAGATCGGTTCATAGACGATAACAACTCTTTTTGCAAGCACTTTTTTGTATTGTGCCTGCTTTTCATCCTTCGAACCCCTTAGTTCTTCATCGATGCCGGCTGTCCCGTCGCTTCGAGAACACGCATCCACAGATTCCCCTTCGTATTGACTTTCTTACGGGAAGTAACTGATTTAATAGGGAGATGAACATATTCACCTTTGAAGAGGCCCACCACCAGGTTTGTCTTTCCCGCCATCCCGGCATGCACGGCGAATTGGCCCAGGAGTTCACAGTATATACTGTCGCTCGCGTTGGCGGGCACACTCCGTATGGTATAACTGGGGTCGATATATTTCAGATTGAATTCCATGGAGATCTTTTTGAAATACTTTTCGATTCGTGTCTTCAGGTAGACTCCGATATCATGGAGACGTATATTGCCGGATGCGTCGGTTTTTGCGGGGCCGCCTGTGGGACACAGGTCCTGTCCGGCTCCTTCCGCCACCAGTATGACAGCGTGTTTTCTCTCCCTAAGACGCTTCTTCAGTATGGTAAGCAGACCCTTTTCTCCCTCCAGATCAAAGGGAACCTCGGGGATGAGGGCGAAATTGACATCATTCTGGGCCAGGGTGGCGTTCAGGACGATATGTCCCGATTCTCTCCCCATTATCTTTACCAGGCCGATCCCCATGGGCGCGCCTTTTGCCTCAACATGAGCGCACTGGATCGCATTGACCACCATGGAGATCGCCGTATCAAATCCGAAGGTCTTGTCGATCAGATTCAGATCGTTATCGATGGTTTTCGGGATACCGATAACGCTCATCTTTATGTTTCGTCTCGTGATTTCAGCCGCGATCCGCTCAGCCGCCCGCATGGTTCCATCGCCGCCCACGCAGAAAAAGATATCGATGTTCATTGAGCACAGGGTATCAACCATGGTGGGGATATCCTGATTCCCCCGCGATGAAGAGAGGATGGTACCGCCGAGGGAGTGTATATCTTTGACGAGATCTGGGGTCAGACCAATTACTTCATGACCATATGACGGTACAAGCCCCTGAAAGCCGTATCGGATTCCGAAAATCTTTTCGACACCATAACGATAGTACAGGGCCATGACCACCGATCTGATAACGTCATTGATCCCCGGACTGAGCCCGCCGCAGGTAACAATAGCCGCCCGTGTCTGTGAGGGTTTAAAGTAGATCTTCTTCCTGGGGCCGGCGATTTCCAAGGAGCAGGAAAGGTCGATATCCCGTGATGATCCATCATCAAGGTACGGATCGTAGAGAATCCGTTTTTTATCCGACATGAAATATGCCGAGGTAATCGGTGACGATATGGTCGGTATTCCCAGTAATGGTATCGTAAAATTGATCGATTTCATTGTCTCAGCCTCTCTCTGTTGCGAGTCTCGCCGCGTTTATGCCGGATATGATCTCTCCTTCGAATCCAAGTCCCGGGATAAGGGCGTTTCCGGTGAGATAGACATTTTTTACGGGTGTCTTGCCGGAGAGAAATGACAAACCGGCCAGCGTGCTCTTTACCTTATATCTAAGACCTCTGATTTTCTCATATTCTTTCGATATTCGTATCGATTCTTCCAGGTTCATAAAGTCGATATTTTCCTCCAGGAAAGGAAGAAAATATCGCACGTTTTGTATCATGCCGTCCATAGCAGCGTGAAGGGCGCTTTCTTCCGTTTCGGACGGCGGGTTCTTCACGAACGAGGTCAGACTCAAAGCCCGTTTTCCCTCGGGGGCTTGCAGGAGATTTCCCGGTTCGCTGGTCTCCAGAAACAAAAAATTTCCCTCTTCGGCAGGTTTGGCTTCATCCAATATGACAACCACATATGGCCCCATTCTTTCCGGGATGCATCGCTCATCAACGCCCAGATGAAGGGTCACGGGATAGAAGGATGGCTGTATCCTCCCATATCGTTTTTTCACTGATCCCAACGCTCTGTTTTCTTCCATGAGCGAGGAAAGTTTATCACAATATGTGCTTATTATGATGTTTCTCCCGTATATGGTTGGTATTGAATCTCCCTGCGCCTCGTCCGGTTGGAGGTTCACCTTGATGACCCGTTCCATCTCGATGGTGGAAACGGGGTTTTCATCTGTAACACCTCCATCGGCCTCGAATTTTTTCTTCAGCTTGTCCATGAGGAGATGTTTCCCCTCACTGTGGGGGGATAATCCCTGAAGGACTGTAGAGAGCGTTTTCGCGGCAGCAATCGGGCTTATGGTATAAGGATCGAGATGGGAAAAAAGGAGAATCTGGGCTTCCATTATCTTGCCGAGTGATGGCGATTGCTGAAGCGCTTTGAGCTTTGCGGAAAAATCCCTATTCTTGAGAGTAATAGATGGGAGCATACGAAGAAGCCTGAGACGATCCTTCAGACTCTCGGGGCGAAAATGCAACCCTTTATCGATCAAACCCGAAGCGAATTGGCCGCTCCTGGAAAGGGAATTGAAAAAGCCTGTTATATCCGATCCCTTTTCCGGAAATTCCCGTTCCAGTTCCCCTCTGTCCTTTTCCATCATGCCGGACAAATCTATCCGGTGTTTCTGGAAGATTATCTGCAATGGGTGAGGGAAGGGGTGTCCCTCAACAATGATCCCTGAATGGGAGAGAAATTGTTTGAATGGATTGCCCCTGCCGAAGCCTGACCAGGGGAGGGGATCGATATCGAAGGTGTACCCTGATTCCGAATAGTACAGGGGAGTGCCATCCGTCAGAAGGAGCGTCTTTTTCCCCTGGTTCGCCAGGGTGACGGCGGCGATCAGAGAGCCGGGATCATTTCCGAGCACAATCGTATCGTACATGAGCTACACCACCCGGTCTTCCCGTAATCCGAATTCATCGGTAATTCTATCGGAAGATATGACCCTCATGCCGTTCTTCACGAGCAGGGCGGACGTAACTCCCGCGCCCCGGCAGAGAGAACCGTTTCTCTTGATATGAAATACACCGCATGAGGGGCTCTTTTCCGTCATGACCGCCGTCGAGATTCCCATCAGTTTCATAAATCGAACGATCTCCTCGGCTCCCCGGATGAAAAAGTCGGTAACATCCATACCTGTGGCGGATATCACCTGCGCCCTTCCTTCGATGACATCCGTTCCTTCACCGCCCACTATCTGTGAGGGGGATCGTGGAGTACCTAGTCCTCCGAGTTGTTCCGGGCAGAGCGGTATAAGACGATGATGAAGCTCCGGCAGCAGGAGGGTTTTCTCGAGGCGGCTCATGCCGTCATATCTGCAATTCAAACCAAGGAGACACGCGCTGACAATAATCATGCTAAAACTTTTCCAAGGCCGGGTTGTGGAGCGTAGGAATCTCCTGTGGAAGTGAATTTCTTATCCGCACCTTTCGTCCCGTAACTTCGAGTCTCCCCTCAGCGTACAGCTGAATCGCCTGGGGATAGATCCGGTGCTCTTCCTTCAGAATTCTCTGCTGCAGCTTCTCGGCCGTGTCGTCGTCATACACGGGAACAACTGACTGGATAATGATCGGTCCCGTATCGACCCCTTCATCGGCAAAGTGGACAGTGCACCCGGAAAATTTCACCCCGTAATCGAAGGCCTTTTTCTGGACGTGAAGTCCCTGAAAGGAGGGAAGCAACGCGGGGTGGATATTTATTATTTTCAGGGGAAAGGCCCTCAGGAGGACGGGAGTCAGAACCCTCATGAATCCGGCCATGATGACAAGTTCCACATTGTATGTTTTCAGAGTGGCAACTATCTCCCGGTCGAAGGCGTCTCTTGTGGGAAAACGTTCATGATCTATGACCACAGCCGGTATGTTGTTCTGCCGGGCCCTTTCCAGAGAACGAACGCCGGGAACGTTGCTGATGACCACCGTGATCGTCGCGTCCAGCCTGCCGTCATTGATGCTGTCGATAATTGATTGCAGATTGGTCCCTCCGCCGGAGACCAGGACTCCCAGGTTTATTCTCTTCATCTCTCTACTCGAATGTGATGGCAGGGCCTTTTTTCTCCCGGCTTTTGATATGACCGATTATGCGGGCTCCTTCTCCCAGTCGCTGCAGGTGATCCACGATCTCGGTGGCATTCTTTTTCGGGACAATAACGATCATTCCGATACCCATGTTGAACACCCTGAGCATCTCCGATTCATCGATGTCGCCCTTCTCCTGTATGATCCGGAAGATGGGGGGCGGTGTCCACGCCTCTCGAACGATGACGGCCTCGCACCGTTTCGGAAGTATGCGCGGGATATTTTCGGTGAGTCCCCCGCCCGTAATATGCGCTATCCCCCGAATGGTAAAATTTTTGATGAGATTCAGAATCGGTTTTACATATATCCTTGTCGGGCGGAGAAGTTCCATACCGATAGATCCCTCAAGGCCTTCCATGGGATCGTTCATGTCGAGGTCTCCCTCTTCCAGGAGAACCTTTCGGACAAGGGAGTATCCATTACTGTGAATTCCGCTTGATGCCAGGCCTATAATGCTGTCACCAACCCTGATCTCGGAACCGTCAATGAGACTGTCGTATTCTACAACGCCCACGGCAAACCCGGCCAGATCGTACTCATCCTCCTTATAAAACCCGGGCATTTCGGCGGTTTCACCGCCGGTGAGGGCGCATCCCGCTTCAATGCAGCCTTGTGCTATGCCCTCAACGATCTGGACGCTCGTCTCGATGCTCAATTTCCCGGTAGCTATATAGTCGAGGAAAAAAAGGGGTTCAGCGCCCTGAACAACCAGGTCATTCACATTCATTGCAACCAGATCGATGCCGATCGTATTATGGATGTTCATCATGTGGGCTATCTTGAGTTTTGTGCCTACGCCATCTGTTGTCGAAACAAGGAGCGGGTTTTTGTATCTGTTCGTGCCCAGGTGAAAGAGCCCTCCGAAACTGCCGATTTCTCCCACCACCCCGTTGCGGGTAGTCGTTTTTATCAAAGGTTTTATCTTCTCGACGAAAGTGGCGCCCTTATCAATATCCACCCCCGATTCTCTGTATGATGTTTTTCCTCGAGTCATAGTATGATTCACTTCCTCCCGGTATTAAATCTCCAACAGCAGCTCATTTTCACAGTGAAATCCCTATCAGTACAGATTAATCAGAATTTCAAAACCCACCCGGAATAACGGATGAAGCCGAACCACGATTTTGCAAGGTTAGCACTGACCGTTATCCTTGTAAAGGAGTTTAGCGAAGCAGCCCTTGAAAAATCCACTGCAACAATCGGGTACATGCCGGCGGGGGAAAAATAAAGACAGCAATGGTGTAATGAGCGTTATTGCCCCATTTCAATGACCCTCAGACAGGATGGTGACATCCTTTGTCCTTCGATGGTCATAGGAGACATACTCACAAGAGATACAGGTCGGGACCCCATACCTTCACCCAGTTTTCTTCCATAAGTGTAACGGCCTTTTTGACCGGGCCAAGTCCCAGTATCACGATTGTGGTAAGCCCTGTTCCCATGCAGGGATAGATGTAATCGAGATTGATCTGAGCTTTTTTTAACAGCTTCAGGACGACATTGATTCCCCCGGGATGGCTCGGTATCTCACATGCGATTACCTGTTTGGTCGTTACTTTGTATCCTGACGACTTCAACACATTGACCGCTTTGTCGGGATCATTCGCAACAAAATAAAAAAGCCCTTCTTCTTCCCGTGACTTGGTGTAGCAACAGGCCAGCATGTTGACCCTGTTGTTGCTCAGTATATCGCTTACATCGGATAACTGCCCGGGAATATCTTTCAGCCAGAGTTCGATCTGCTTGACCGTCTTCACTACGCACACCCCTTCAGAATATATTCAGCGCCCCTGTCGAGGGCCTTGTGATTCAACTTCAGGATGGAGGCCTTGGTATGTGTTGCAATTTCGGAGAGGCCGTTCTTGATTGAATCGAGAGACATCATCCGGGTATGGGCCACAAAGGCCCCGAGCATGACCATATTCAGAGCACGTTCACTCCCCAGTTTCCGGGAAATATCGACGGCAGGTATTGCTATGGAGGCCAGATCATCCCTGGTTATTGCCCGGTTTACATGATTTGAATTGAGAAAGAGGGTTCCTCCTTCTTTCATCGTTCCCTCATATTTCGCCAGAGAAGGATTGTTCATGATAACAGCGAAATCAGGGGAGGATGCAACGGGGGAAAAGATCTCCTCATCCGATATGGCAACCGTGCAATTTGCGGTACCGCCGCGCATCTCCGCTCCGTAGGCGGGAAGGTAGGTTACTTCCCTGCCGTCACGCATGGCAGCCACCGCCAAAACGTAACCCATCATGAGGACTCCCTGTCCTCCGAATCCGGCAAATATGGTTTTTTTCATGCCGATCACATTCGTCTACCCGGTTTCATCTTTTATGACCTTGAGGGGAAAAGTCTGAACAACACTCTCATCAATTCTCCGGCACGCATCTATCGTTGACATTTTCCAGTTGGTGGGACAGGGGGAGAGAATCTCCACAAGGGAAAACCCCTTGCCCGCCATTTGAGTCTTGAAGGCTTTTGTAAGGGCTTTTTTGGTTCGTATTATGTTCTTTAATGAGCTCACGGCCGTCCGTTCTATATAGACAGCCCCCCTGGTTAATGCCAGCATCTCGCTGAGATCAATAGGGGCCCCATCACGCCGAGCGTCGCGCCCCCCCGGCGTGGTTGTAGAATTCTGACCGAGAAGTGTTGTGGGGGCCATCTGCCCCCCCGTCATGCCGTAGCAACTGTTGTTGACGAATATGACGGTTATGTTTTCACCCCGGTTGGCCGCATGGATCGTCTCGGCGGTTCCGATGGCCGCAATGTCACCGTCTCCCTGATAGGAAAAAACTATTCTGTCCGGGAGGATACGTTTTATGCCGGTAGCTACCGCCGGTCCCCTTCCGTGGGGGGCCTCCCCCATGTCTACGTCGAAATAGTCGTAGGCGAGAACGGCGCATCCGGCCGGAGGGACACCGATCGTTTTGTCCCCCATGCCAAGCTCCTCAATGACCTCGGCCACCAGTCGGTGAATGATGCTGTGGCCGCACCCGGGGCAGTAATGAAAGGGGACCTTTTTCAGGTAACGCGGTCTGGTAAAGACAAGTTCTTCCATTTATGAACCCTCTTTCAGGTGCTGGCGATAATACAGACTGCTGATTGCCTTGCCGACCTCATCGGGAGTGGAGATGATACCCCCGGGCCGACCGTAGAAGTGCACAGTGCTTCTCCCCTCCAGGGCGAGCCGTACATCTTCGACCATCTGACCAGTATTCATCTCGAATACCATGAAATCTTTAACCAGTCTGCTCATCTCGCGAATGGCGCGATCGGGAAAGGGCCACAGGGTTACAGGCCGCAGGAGTCCCACCTTGAGGCCCATCTCACGAGCCCGCCTGATCCCTCCCCGGGCTATCCGGGCAGCGGTCCCGTAGGCGATGACCACAAGCCGGGCATCTTCCGTCATATATGTTTCCGCGCGGGGAATTTCATTCGAGATCATCCTATACTTTCGTGCGAGTTTCCAGTTATGTTCCTCCATTTCCACGGTGTCGAGGATCAGTGATCGGATGATTCTGCTGGGCCGTTCCTGCGCACCGTCCAGGATCCATGATTTGCGGGGTAATTCGGCCGGATTGACGGCGTCGGGAAAGACAACCGGTTCCATCATCTGACCCATCATACCGTCTGCGAGGATCATGACCGGGGTGCGGTATCTGTCTGCGTATTCGAAGGCATCTCTGGTAAGATCGGCCAGTTCCTGTCCATGGGCCGGAGCCAGGACTATGGCGCGATAATCCCCGTGTCCGCCCCCCCGGGTGGCCTGAAAATAATCCCCCTGGGAAGGCGCAATGTTCCCAAGACCGGGGCCGCCCCGCATGACATTCACGATGACCGCCGGGAGCTCAAGCCCCGCCAGAAAAGAGATGCCTTCCTGTTTGAGGCTTATGCCGGGGCTGGAGGAACTGGTCATCGCCCGCGCGCCCGCCATAGAAGCCCCGATCACCATGTTGATGGCGGCAATCTCACTTTCAGCCTGGATAAAGGTGCCGTCTTCCAGATCAGCCATCGCCTCGGACATGAATTCGGGAAGTTCATTTTGAGGAGTTATGGGGTAGCCGGCGTAAAAGCGACATCCGGCACGCACAGCCGCTTCTCCGATGACCCGACTTCCCCTCATCAGTTGTTTCTTATCCACGGTATACCTCTATCGCGATATCCGGGCACATAATGGCGCAGAGGGCACAGCCCGTACACGCGTGATCCCTATCACCCTTCGCATTCATGAATCTGGCTGGATGATACCCTTTTTCGTTCGTTTCGTCGGATACGACAATACATTCATTCGGGCATACGGATATGCAGAGATAGCAGCCCTTGCACAGACTGCTGTCGATCACTATTCTGCCCTTCTTGGGTTTCGCGGTCATAGGCCTTTTACTATTCGATTCTCCCATACCAATAAGCCAAACCCTCTATTACCGGAACGTTAGCACTGTCCCCGGCTTTCTGTTGTCAGACGTTTTAATCCACACACGTCTTATGGGTGTCCAGGGGTTCCTTGATGGTGTTATGCAGTTCGCCATATCGTGTAAATTCCATGGAGCAGGTGTCCGAGCCGAGAAGGGATTCCACCTCTTCAGGAGAAAAAGGGCAGAAGCGAAACAGACGGTCTTCAAGGCGTTTTGTTTTTTCCCCCATCATGCGGATATACCCTCTTCGTTCAGGGTCTGTTCCGTATCGCCCCATAATATATTCTATCCGCTGCGAGAGCGTGGCCACTTTATCGTGCACCACCCGTTTGTCTGCGTAATTGACAATCTCCGCTTCGGTGGGAGAATCGGATGAGAAATACTCATCAAGAAGAACATGCTGGCCGACAATCGCACCAACTTCGGGATATCCCATATCGATGAGGAGTTGCTTTCCCGTCTCCGCATGGTTTTCAAGGGTTTGCAAACCTCTGGTCTTGGTAATATCATGGAGCAGAGCCGCCGCATGGATGAGATCGGCGTTAAGATCCGCCTCCAGGGAATCTGAGAGGAAGAGGGCAATCCGGCAGACTTGCAGAGAATGGCACACAATATGATCCATCATCTGCATGGCATGCATGATGCGATAACATTCCTGTCGAGCCGGTATCCGCATACAAGATCTATCCCTTCCGCGGGACTTTTTAGCAGATAGACAGTAAAATTGCCAGATTGTTTTTGCGATAAAGGCGCCTTCTTATCTCGTTGTTTTGCATCGCTTGAAAGCGAACGATATGCCGAAAAGATGGAGAAATAATGTGTAAGCAGGTAACGCGAAGAGTCACAGAGGACGATACGCGAGAGAGATTATTCTCATTTGTAAGTCCGAACGATTACAGTACCGCATTCAATATGCCTCCAACCGTGATGGCTGATATGAGCATGACGGCGGCCGATTTCAGGAAATCCCTCAGGCCGAGTTCCCGCAGCAGAACCACAAACGTGGCGATGCAGGGGAAAAACATGGTCAGAACGACACTTCCTATCACCATTTGTTTCGCGGTCATGGCCGATAATGCCAGCATTCCGAGAGCGGCATCTTTCCGGAACAGGCCGATGAGCACCGCCGTTACCGACTCTTCCGGCAGGCCCAGGACACCCTGGATGACGGGGGCGGTAAAGGATGCGAGATAGTCGAATATCCCAAATACAAAGAGGATATTAATAATCAGGACAGCAGCCAGAATAATGGGAACGGCCTCAAGGAGGAACCCACGTGTTCTGCCCCACAGCTTGGGAATGATCGTCTTCCAGGGGGGCACACGGTACGGGGGAATCTCGATCAGAAGTTCGGGGCTGAAACCCTTGAGGAGGCGGTGGAGAATCATCCCCAGGACGATCCAGACCAGGAAGAGTGTCCCGTAGACGAGGGCAACATATTCTCCTCCGTATTTTCCAACAAGACCGAATATCATT
>CAZAST010000008.1:0-25878 GCA_964487805.1 uncultured Syntrophaceae bacterium | reverse complement strand
AAAACCACCGGCGGCGCGTCCCTGTGCGTCGGAGGCGGTCCCGCCATGGCATCGCTCTGGACACGGGACATATAGTCAACGGGTTAATTGTCAAAACTACACACGCAGAAAGGGAAACAATGATTCAAGGAGATTTTTACAAATTCCGGGGCGCCCAGAAGTATGTCCTGGATGATGAACTGGCCGAGATCGTGAATGTATCCATGGCTCTGGAGATGCCCCTCCTCCTCAAGGGAGAACCGGGGACGGGCAAGACCATGCTGGCGTACGCCATCGCGGAGAGCCTCAGCATGCCTCTGATCGTGCTGAACGTCAAATCGAGCATGAAGCTGGTGGAATCTCTCTACCAGTACGACACACTCACGCGGCTCAATGACAGCCGATTTGGCGACTCGAAGAGGGATGTCAGCAACATTGAAGAGTACATCAAAATGGGGAAGATCGGGCAGGCCTTCGTCTCGGACGTGAAGGTCGTCCTTCTGATCGACGAAATCGACAAGGCCGACACGGATTTCCAGGACGACATGCTGGATGTCCTGGACCAGATGGAATTCGACATTATCGAAATCGACAAGACCGTATCAGCGAAGCATCGCCCGGTGATGATCATCACCTCCAACGCGAAGAAGGACCTCTCCGACCCCTTCCTCGGGCGGTGCAATTTCCATCACATCGCCTTTCCGGGGGAGGATACCATGCGCCGGATCATTGGGGTCCACTTCCCCGATCTGAAGAGAGAAATCACGGATGCCTGCCTCAGAACCTTCTACGGACTGCGGAAACTGGAGGGGATCGAGAAAAAACCCGCCACCCGTGAACTGATCAACTGGATCAGGGCGCTCAAGGCCGACCCGGACTTCAGGCTGTCCCTTCTCGAGCGGGGGGATGTCCCCTACCTGGGCGTCCTGTACAAAAAGAGTCCGGACCTGAAGGTGGCGAGTGACGCCATCAGCCGGACCCGTCGGTAAAAGGCGGGATCCGGCGAAACCGCGGGAGCAGGAATCGTGTTTGTCAGTTTCTTCTATAATCTCAGGGACAGGGGAATCCCGGTGACCCCCACCTCATTTCTCCGGCTGCAGCGGGCCCTGCGGCTGGGAATCATCAGTTCACTGAATAATTTTTATGTCGTCGCCCGCGCTCTCCTAATCAAGAGCGAACGATACTTCGACCTATACGACCAGATCTTTGCCCATCATTTCGCAGGAGTGGAACTCCCCGATCCCGACGAGATCGAACTCGGCGAGATGGCGACACTCCTCCTGGAGGAATGGCTGAAGAATCCCGAGGGGGTTGCCGCCGCCCTCGGCGTCAACGAGGAGGACCTGCAGAAGTTCACCCCCGAAGAACTGGAGCGGTATTTCCTCGATCGTCTCAAGGATCAGACTGAGGCCCACCATGGCGGGAACAGGTGGATCGGCACCCATGGTACGTCCCCGGTGGGACACTCGGGATTTCACCCTGGCGGGATGCGCGTCGGTGGGGTTTCGCAGAACAAATCAGCAACCAAGGTGGCCCTCGACCGGCGCTATCGCGACTACTCCCAGGAAGGCCCCCTCACCCAGTCGCAGATGGGAGAAGCGTTGAAAAAGCTTCGTCGCATGATCCCTGCCGGACCTCTGGACAGAGTTAACGTGGATAAGACAGTCTATCAGACCATGAAAAATGCCGGGGAGATCGAGATTATCTTCGACCGCCGGCTCGCGGACAGGCTGAAGGTCATCCTGATGATCGACAACGGCGGCTGGTCCATGGATCCCTATATTCCTCTGGTTCAGACGCTCTTTGACTACGCCCGAAACCAGTTCAAGGACCTCAAGACCTACTTCTTCCACAATACCATCTACGACAGAGTTTGGACCGATGCCGCTCGGTACCGCATGGCTGAGCAGATCGAGGACTTCGTCAAGAAGGACCCGGAAACGCGGATTGTCATGGTGGGTGATGCCAGCATGGCTCCTTACGAACTGATGAACAGGGGGGGGTCGATCTACTTCGGAGAGCGGACGCGGAAGGCAAGCATCGAAAATCTTCAGTTTCTTTCTCAAACCTTCCGCCACAGTGTCTGGCTGAATCCGGTCCCCCGATACGCATGGCCGGGGACGTGGACCATCGACCAGATTCGGATGGTTTTCCCCATGTTTGAGCTGACTCTGGACGGGTTG
This sequence comes from uncultured Syntrophaceae bacterium, assembly GCA_964487805.1. GTDB lineage: Bacteria > Desulfobacterota > Syntrophia > Syntrophales > UBA2210 > UBA6078. The sequence goes on along the minus strand of CAZAST010000008.1, from coordinate 23,716 downwards.
GACGGTGCTGTCAATCACCTCATATCGCGGAATTAACGCTACCCGATGTGCTTGAGAAACAGCCGGGTATGTTCAGACTTGTGAAAGAAGCTCTCTGAGCTCCCGCCTCGCTGATCACCTTTCAGCCTATTCTCCGCTGAGGCCTGCCCTTTGCTGCGCAATTTCATAAAGAGCAATCGCGGAGGCAACGGATAGGTTCAGGGATTCCACATCTCCCCTCCCGGGGATTGAAACGGACAGGTCGGCGCACTCTATCAGATCGTTCGACAAACCACCTGCTTCTTGCCCCATCATTACGATTTTTCTCCCCTTTTTTCTCAGCGCGTCAGGCCGGGAACCGCCATGGGGAATCATTGCAACCTTCAGATATTCCATTCTCTTCGAAAACCGCTTCATCTCGTCCGAAACGACAGGCTGATATATCCGTGCCTTGAAGATCGCCCCTGCTGACGCCCGGATCACTTTCGCATTAAAAGGATCAACACAAAAAGGGCTTAAAACCAGATGACTGACTCCGAACCAGAGAGACGTGCGGATAATAGTCCCAAGATTCCCCGGATCAGATACCCGGTCTAAGTACAGCACCGTCTCGGGGGGCAATTCGTCGAGTTCGCTGAAGGTGTACTCTCCCCGGCTGCAGATTATCACGACCCCCTGGGGTGTCTTCTCCGTGGAGAGTTCCTCCATCACACTGCGGGAGCATATGTACACCGGCACACTGTCCGAGACTAAAGCAACAACCCTTTCCAAGTGGTCCTGTTCGGTAAGAACCTCCCGTATGGGGTGCTGCGTCGCCTCAATGGCAGACTCAAGAACGTTGAATCCTTCCGCAATGAACGTTCCTTCCTTTTCCCGGATTCTTTTCCGGTGAAGACCCCGAATCCATTTTCGATGTCCCGAAGATATTTGAGAGGTTCCCACCTGATCCCCCTTTTTCTGTAATCCGCCACACCCGTTCCGAGTAATCCGCCGGAAGGAACTTGCATGTACCGGTGCCGAACCGCTATTCCTCGCGATCCGAATCTCCTTTGTAAAATGATTCGTAGGTATCGAGATCAGGCGTCGGAATTGCCACCGTATGGTCGTTAACCATCCGGATCGATGTGGGGGCTGTCAGAATGGAATACCATACTCCTATGCGATTGCCCCTGTTGTCGAACAGGGTAAAACCGAACTGTGGTCGCTCCATGGACTGCATATTTTCGACAAGATCACGCAATCGGGGGGACGTCATCTCAACCTGCTTCCAGAGAGTCGAATCCAGGGAATAGGTCCTGTGCAATCCAATGATTGCATTAGGAAAGGCCTCTGAACCGCTGATATAGTATCTGAGAGCAAAATCGACCTGGTATGTTTCAAAGGCCTGTGTCACGCCACTTTCAGGAAGAATCCGGCCGAATTGTTTGAGATATGTCCCACACCCGGCGGATAAAAGAAGCGATAACAAACAAATACTATAAAAAAATATCTTACCGTATAGCCTCATTTGTATCTCTCCTCCGCTCTGCATGGTCTCGTTTCCCTGATTTTTAGGGAATCAGTATATGAAAGACGGATCCCCTTGTCAACGAACAGATGTGGCAACGGAAGAACAGGAATGTCTCTTGGAAGATGGCCTTTTCAACGGAACTAAATCTCTTGACAATAGAGACTGTGAGTGACATATTTTCGATTCTTGTCAGTTGTCCCCGTGTTCTTACATGTTTTGTACAGCACAGAAGTCCGGGAGGGCACTTAACGCCCCTTCTACTGAACTGCAAAGGAGGATGAGATGAAAATAGTTGTGGGTTATAAAGAATCACAAATTTCAAAGGCGATTCTGGATGTAGCAGTGCAGCATGCCAAGGCGTTTGATGCGATGGTTTACATTGTTTCCTCTCTCGAAGGAGGAACAGGTCAGAAGATAGAAGAAATTGATGTTGCCAACGGGGAATTGCGTTATGCAGAAGAGGTGTTGAAAAAAGCTGGAATTGAAACTGCAACACATCTGCTGATTCGCAGTCTTTCGCCCGGCGAAGATATAGTTGAATTCGCTCACGATAAGGGAGCTGATGAGATCATCGTTGGTGTCAATATGAAATCAAAGGTGGGAAAGTTTATCCTCGGTTCAACGGCTCAGCATGTGATTCTCAACGCCCACTGTCCTGTTGTCAGTATCAGCTCCTGATGGGAGATTCCGTCGGCTTTGATCTTCATTGCCGATGCACCGCTGGTTCGAGATTCTATTCTTTCCGCACAACCATGACCGCTGCGGAGTATTGCATCGGATGTCGATGATGCGTTCCTCCGGATAAAGTGACTGTCATGGTAAATTTCCTTTCCCGCTCTTTCTGCCTCCCCTGCAACGTGCAACAACAAAGGGAACTCATATGAATCAGTATCATGTACTGATCATCGGATCAGGCCCGGCAGGACTTTTCGCGGCGCTCTGGCTTGAGCGGCTGGGTGTTGACAAAATTGGCATTGTCGATCGTCTCTCGTACCCCGCCGGAGGACTTCTCAATGACGGCAAATTAAATTTTGACTATCGCATTGGAATCGACCTGGATGAACTCCAGGTCGATCGCGCCACAGCACAGGGATTAATGAAAGATATCAAAGGGATCCTCACGGGATTTCCCCTGTGCCGCCAGGTTACTTTCGTCAATCATAACAAAAATATCCGGAGATTGGAGGAAATCGCCCAAGAGCACAACGCCCAGTTTATCGCCCCCGAGCAATGGCACTGGGGAACCGACAATGGCAAAGCGGTAGTCGACTATCTGAGGAGTCACCTCAAAAAGACTGACTTTCTCCTCGGAATTGGAGTTTCCTCCATCGCAAAAAAGAACGAAGGGTACCACCTCATCGGCAATAGCGATCACGCAACGTTTGACTTCACCGCCAAGATTGTTCTCGCCGCACCCGGACGGAGCGGCGCGTACTGGTTCCGAGACGTGGCAAAGCAACTGGAAATCGAGCACAACTTCGGTCCCATCGATGTGGGAATCCGGCTTGAACTCAATCGGAAATTCTATGACGCAATCACCGATATCGTCTACGATCCCAAATTTATATTCCGCACCGGGAGACACGACGACCGAGTCAGAACCTTTTGCACAAACCCCGGCGGCCGGGTGCGGATGGAAAACTATCTACAGTTCAAACTGGTCAACGGCGACGCTCTTTCCCGAAGCAAGACGGAGAATACCAATTTCGCGTTGATCAACACCATCGCGCTCACCAAACCTTTTTCCGACACGACTGAATTCGGGCAGATGATAGCCAAACAGTTTTTCCTCCTTGGCGGAGGGAAACCGGTCGTCCAGCGCATGGGAGACTTCCGGGAAGGCAGGAGAAGTTCTGTCGCAAATTTTGACAGCGCCGTCCGCCAATTCGGGATTTGCAAGGCCACCTGCAACGCCACACCCGGAGACATTTCTCTGGGGATGCCCGCCCGTATCATGGAAAATCTGTGGGAATCACTCAAAAAACTTGACAAGATCGCCCCCGGTATTCTCCACCCGTCCACCCTCATGTACGCACCGGAGATTAAATTCTTCGATACGCACTTTCCCACGGACGGGAATCTTGAGACAAATATCCCTGGCATTTTTGTCGCCGGCGATGGCACGGGGAAAAGCCGCGGCATCGTCGGAGCCGGAATCTCGGGTATTATTGCGGCGCAGGGAATAGCCAAGAAGTACTTTGAGCCCCGATCAATATAACCGCCATGTTAGTGTCACTTCAACCATCCAACTTTATTTTACAAAGGATTTGAACAGTGTATAATCATATCTAGTTTTCAGGAATAGGGCTCTTTCCGGTGTGTCTTAAAGACACGGCCCCTTATTTGATTTGTAGCTCAATCACATGTTATATTTCTCGTGGCGTGGGGTTTTTGCTACAGCCCCCCCGCTGTTCGGTCTGCCAGTGATTGTGGCAGGTATCTATACGTAACCGTTCATCAATAAAGGAGAATGGAAATGTTGAAAAAAGGCGTGTTTGTTGTTTTGTGCATAGTGCTTTCCGCTGGGTTACTCATGGCCGGCGAAAAGAACGGAAAAGAAAAATCAACGGATTTCGGGAAGCAGCCCTGGGTAGTTGACATTGAAGACCTGACGGAACAAAATAAGCAATTTCGTGCGACGAAGTGGACGGGACACTATCTCCAATTGACCGTCATGGCAATTAAGCCGAAGGGAGAAATTGGGCTCGAAAAGCACGACACAGGTGACCAGTTTATCCGCGTAGAAGAGGGAAGCGCACGGGTCGTGATGGGTAAAACCAAAGATGCCATGACCTTTGACGAGAAGGTGTCGGGCGACTGGGCGATTTTGATCCCTGCGGGTTATTGGCATAACATTGTCAACGTGGGGGATGAGCCGCTTAAGGTGTATGTACTGTACGGCCCACCGGAGCACCCCGCGGGGACACTTCACAAAACATTCGCAGAATCGGAAGCCGCGCACGGGCATTGACATGCGGCCCGCATAAACCATGACGAAAGCCTCTTCTGCTGAAACTTCGCACCTGTGAGTGCGAAGAGTTCTTTGACTCCGCCAGTTTTGGCCTCAATGGTTTTGCGTTTCGCAGAGATTGTGTGTTCGGCCAGATCAGGCTTGGCGAATCAAAAATGTAGATGTGGCGCGGGAGATGGCCTTCCCATTACGATCAGTCACTAAGCAATCGGCAATCACGAGAGAGCGCCCCTTCCGGAAAACGGTAGCTTCCGCGAAAAGTATTCCCCGGATAGCGGGGGAGATAAAATTGTTTTTCAATTCTACCGTTACAATTTTCTCATGGGGTTCGAGTACTGTCATGATGGAATGGGCCATGGCCTCGTCAGCCATGGCCACAATAAGGCCGCCCTGCATCACCCCATCTCCCTGCATGAAATCTTCAGTGATCCGAAGGGAGAAGCGGGCGTAACCATCCTTGAGTTCTTCAAGGGTCATTCCCATAAACTGCAGAAAGCGGTTGCGGGAATTGTCGCCGGACTGGAGCTGCTTGAGATATTCAGAGTAATCAGACATGGTTTTATACCTTTCTCGTATTGCCGTCACACGAACGTGCGATCCGTTTCCGAAGTCTCGGCATGCGCAGACAATTATTTCCCGTAGACAATCTGTTACTATTGCAGACTATAAGAAAACGAAGGTGGCGAGTCAATGAAATAGTAACGCTGCCGTAAAGTGCCGGCTCCGTGTACATCCGCCTCCCTGCTTGTTGCATTCTTTCTTGACCGGTCACGTTTTTTCAATTACGGTAAGCACGCTCATTGTCCACAGGGCATCGTCAATGCTTGTTTGAAGAGGAGGATAGATGGCGCCGAAACTCTGGAAGATCATTTCAGCCAGCCGGACAAAGGCATGTCGGGTATTCAATGTGCGCACAGACCGGGCGTGCTCCCCCCGGACGGGTGAAACGCATGACTTCTTTATCGTCGAGTCGTCTGACTGGGTAAACGTTATTCCCATTACTGCTGATCAAGAGGTAGTGCTGATCGAGCAGTATCGTCATGGTGTTCGCGATATCACCTTGGAAATTCCGGGAGGTCTGATTGAAGAACATGATACCCCGGCGGCCGCGGCAAGCCGGGAGCTCCGCGAAGAAACCGGCTACCGGGAGACCGAGATGATTCCTCTCGGGTGGGTACACCCAAATCCCGCCCTCCAGAATAACCGCTGCTATACCTTTGTCGCGAAGAATGTTGTACTCGAAGGGACCCAGCGCCTGGACGATAAGGAGGACATTGAGGTGGCCTTGTATCCGCTGAAAGAGATTCCAGGTTTGATCAGCGGCGGGGCGATAACGAATTCCCTGATTCTTGCTGCCTTCTATCGATTTTACATGGAATATCAATAGATTAAGGTTTAGTAACGCATGGAGTGTTTATATGATTACAGAAGGACAAGCGATTGAAGGACTGAGCCACGAGGAATTGGCCCTTTTGATTATCGACATGGCGCACCGCACCATAGTCCACCACACCCTCTGGTTCCGGGAAGTAGAGCACCAGATGGGATTCGAGAAAGCGCTGGAGATCATGAAAACCGCCTGGCGCGGCAGTTATGACGTACAGATGAAGCGACTTTCACGTGTTCTCGGTTTCGAGATGAAGGAAAAGATCCCTGCGCCGCTTCTCGATATGAATCGGCAGCAACTTCTTGAACTGGTGAGCGCCCTCGGCGCGAACTGGATCGCCGGAGACGGGGTATGGTTCCAGGCGGTCGAGACGATCTACGGAATGAATGATGCCAAGCGGTGCAATGATTCATGCTGGACCCGTTTTTCACCTTTTGAGGCGTGGTCCATCAGGCAGATTCTGGGTCTCCCCGAGAGCTCCGGAATCGAAGGGCTGAAAAGGGCGCTCCAGTTCAGAATGTACGCTAGCGTAAATGTGCAGTCCATCGAGGATGAAAGCCCCGATTGTATCGTTTTCCAGATGCTTGACTGCCGCGTCCAGTCAGCGCGCAAGCGCAGGGGACTTCAAGATTACCCCTGCAAGTCCGCTGGCTTGGTGGAATACAGCCGCTTCGCTGAGGGGATCGATCCACGCATACGTACCGAATGCGTCGGCTGTCCGCCGGACCCCCATCCGGAAGAATGGTTCTGCGCCTGGCGTTTCACCATACCCCGGCAGGATTGATTCTTTCTTCTCATAAGAGAACCCCCAGATACTATGGAACAGAGCTTTTTCAACACGATTTTGTCGGATGCATTCAAGCGAATGCATCGCTACACCTGAGCTGAGGCCACCCTGCAGGGACTGCAGGATCTGTGGGATCTTCCAAAAGAAGGATCCTCCTGGGCCACGGCGGGATACATGGGCGCAATTTCTATAGGACAGACGACCTGCGGGCTTTTAATCGGAAGCAGCGCGGCGATCGGTCTTCGGTGCGGCAATGGCAAAAAGGGGATCCCCGAAGAGCACGCAGCCGACAGGGAGCGGGCCATCGCGGGGGTTGCGAGGCTCTACCGTGATTTTCTAAAGGCGTTCGGGAGCACGGATTGCCGCACACTGAGCGGATGCGACTACTCCGATCTCCAGGACGTGGAACGTCGCACGAAAAGTGAGGACTGGAAGGAGACCTGCGACGTCTTCCTCAAATTCGTCATGACCCGGTGCGACGAGATGGCGCTCGATAGAAAAATTTAACGGGGAAGGGTTCCCTGACCCTTTCAGGACCCTGTTAGATAAGTGCTCCTCCATCGCAGACGATACAGGCACCCGTCGTGTACGACGAGGCGTCGGAGACAAGGTACAGAACGGCTCCTGCCATCTCCATGGGGACTGCGTGTCGATTCATGGGCACTTTCTCCAAAATATGTTTGTAAATCTTGTCGTTCGTGAAAAGAGCCGAGGCGAATTTTGTTTCGGTCAGTCCCGGCAGAATGGCGTTGACCCTGATGTTTGCTCCCGCGAGTTCCCGGGCGTAGGCCTTTGTCATACTGATCAGAGCCGCCTTCGTAATAGAGTATATCCCTTGGAAGGGCGCAGGACTGATCCCGTTCACCGATGAAATATTCACGATAGCCCCGCCGCCGCTTTTGGTCATGATCTTCGCCGCATGCTGTATCATAAAGAAGGGACCCTTCAGGTTCACGTCGTTCGTTTTGTCCCACACTGACTCATCGGCCCCCATCATGTCGCCAAAGTATGGATTGGTTGCAGCGTTGTTAACGAGGATATCGAGTCGCCTGAACCGTTCCTCCACGTCGTTGAAGAGCTCCCCGATCTGCTCGTGCCGTCCCATATTGCACGCAATAGGAACAGCCTCTCCGCCGATTGCCGTAATCTCATCCGCAACCTTGCTGAGCGCATCTAATTTTCTGCTGACAAGAACGATCTTCGCCCCGTATTCCGCCAGCGTCAGGGCGATTGCTTCTCCGATACCCCTGCTTGCCCCGGTCACCAGGGCTACCTTCCCGTCCAGCGAAAAATTTATTGTCTTCATGTCACCCCTCACGACTTGTCTGATAAACATGTATCGATATACAGTCCGGTGCTGCTCTTTCTCTTTACCTTTTATCATATAGCAATCGCCATGCTACCACAAGGATGCGATATGCATACCATCCTGCAGACATGTTCAAGGGTCCTCTGTCTTGAATTAAACCAGCCAAAACAACGTGTTACATCAATTTATCGCAAGAATTATTCTTGACAGAACTGTTATTCTCGTTTACACTGCGCATATATAAGGGGGAGTGCTTAGAGAGTTCGGGTTCTCTGCGCAGGATATACCGGAAAGGTACGGCAAGCCCCTCGTATCGATGGAGAAAACCAAGACAGCCTGAATGTACGGCTTTACCCTGATCATGAACGGGAGAAACGACCATGAACACTGTCTCAATATTATCCGGATCGATTGCGCTCCCTTATAGACTGCGCTTTTCCGACCGTAGGCTTTATGTCTACGTCAGCCTGTTTGTGGCGCTTGCCGTTTCCATTCCGTGGGCCTGCCACATGATTCACCCGAGTGCCGGCCCCACGGTTCTTCCCCTCTTTTTCTTTGTTCTGCTGTCTGGAGCCTTCCTCGGGTGGCGGGCCGGGGTGATGGTCGGCCTTCTCACACCTCTGATTAGTTACTGTCTTTCGGGGATGCCGGTTGTTCAAATAATACCCTCAATCATGAGCCAAACAGTCGTGTATGGTCTCGCGGCAGGCCTTTTATATAGACAGTTGAGATGTGGTTTGGTTATTTCACTTGTAGGTGCAAATATCGCAGGGCGTCTGGCCGCTTTTTTACTAATGGCTCAGCTTGCTGATCTCGAATATGCCACGCATCTGGCGTGGTCCACGTTGCAAACGGGATGGCCGGGCATTCTCCTTCAACTGCTTTTTCTTCCCCCCATAGTTATATTCCTGGAAAAAGCGTACTTCAGATATCATTATGACCGAACAGAAAACCAGAGATGACTTTGCATCATTCCTGAACAGCGCCGATACGCTATGGATCACGGGACCTCGTGGTGTCATCTTTCGGTCGCAGAGAGCGGGTATTGCGCCTCTCATCTGTTACATTGAACAGGCTCCTCGTAAGGAAGAGGTAATCGCTTTCGATAAAGTGACCGGAAATGCAGCGGCCCTTCTCTTGAAAAAGGCCAACGGGCGCGAGGTGTTTTCCTCCACTGGCAGTCAATTGGCAGTAGAAACACTTCGTGGATTCGGCATTGAAGCCCATTTCACGCACATAGTCCCTTACATTATCAATCGCTCGGGGAATGGAATGTGCCCGTTTGAAAGGCTTTCTCTGGGAAAAACCCCGGGGGAATTTTACGAGCTCCTCGAACAGCATCCCCTCTTCGTGGACATCTTTCAAGAAAGCGTAACATGCGAACCGTTATAACCTTCGGCACATCCTCACGGGAAGAGTTGGTGGATATAACGGAGCGGGTTCGGAAGATCGTTTCCCACCATGGCGCCGGGCATCAACTGTGCGCGTTGTACGCACTGGGAGCAACGGCGGCAATCATGATACAGGAAAACTGGGATCCTCACATTCAGACGGATGTAATCGAGTGTCTTCGCTCCATCGCCCCTCGGGGTCGGTGGCTGCATGACCGGGTAGACGGCAATGGAGATGCCCATATCAAAGCAGGACTCGTGGGGCCCTCGGAAATAATCCCCATAGAAGAAGGCCAGATGCTGCTCAGCGCGTGGCAGAACATCTTTTTTTGCGAGTTCGACGGTCCTCGGTCCGCCCGGCAGGTAATCGTTACTCTACTCTAGCCTTTTAACGGACATACACGGGATTCGAAAATATCCAGGGGCGATATTTCCCCCATACCTTAGCGTATGCCTCAACCCGATATACACCCTCACTGGATACTGTATGCGCGATGGTTCTCCCAAAGACTTGACAGCAGAGCTGACCATCTTTTATCACCCGAATGTTCCCGTTGCATGGAATCATAACCCGCAACACGGCTTCTCCCTGCAAAGAAAACTCATCCCCCATGGTAGCCCCTTGGTTGGTATCGGCGATGGTAAAGGAAAATCCTTTGGCATTCTGGAAGTATTCCATGGCAATATAAACACGCCCGCGCTGTAGTGCCCCCAAAAGGGCCCTTATATCCTCACCCGCATCGCCGGTCAAAGGAGCATCCAGCAGGAGATGGGTACGGATAAATCGAAAGGCCCGGTGAAAAGGGAAAATGCCTATGGTTATCCCGCCTATTCGATAGGGCGTATCGTGATTGTCCAGTTCCCCGATTCCTACACACCGTCCCCGGGCATTCAGCTTGTCCCATCGTGCGAGGGTAATCTCCCGGGGGCCCTGCAAAACGTAGGCTGGGAAAAAGTACCCTGCCAACGCGCGGGGAATGCTGCGCAACATGCCTTGCCAGTCGGTCATAAAATCCCACACTCCAACCCCCGTATATCCGGACACTGACCAGTCCTTCCAAGGAAAGTGTTTCACGTGAAACATGCTCGTCCCTTCATGATCGGGATGAGCGATAAAACCAAGCCCCCCTTGTTGCACAACCCGGTCTATGTAGTCTTGCGGTTTCACCTCCGTATCGTCGTCATTGACGACCAGTTCTTCATCTATGCCAAAGGCAAGATAATGATTGAATCGCGGGGATATTTCCTGGCCAACGATCAGCAGGACGTCACCATGCCATTTTTCATATCCCTTTCTTCGGGCAGATAACGTACTGTGATCAGTCAGCATAACAAAGTCGATACCATTCGCCTGAGCTGCCTCCACAATCTTCTCAACGGGAGTTCGTCCATCATGTGAGTATGAGGAGTGAAGATGGATCACCCCGGTGTAATCAAATAGTTTCATAGGGCTTATTCCAGAGATGGGATTAATCGAAAACCGTACAGGGACGAAAGAGCACACAAAAACAGGGGCGCGAAGAAAGGCCCCTGCCTATACCGTCATTTCACCCACAAGGGGACAGGCTTCACAGCGGGGCTTTTTTCTACAGAATTCTTTTCCGGCCTGGACCAACAGGGCGTGATACTGGTTGTACAGCAACGTGTTCTGCCGAAGATGGTCCATGAACAGGGACTGTACCTCCCCATATGACCAGGCCGGCGTAGTCAGCCCATGTCTGTCCAATATCCTTCGCGTATACGCATCCACAACAAATACCGGTTTGGCACCGCCATACAGCAGTATGCTGTCCGCCGTTTCAGCGCCGATTCCCTTGATGCTCAGTAACTGTTGCCGAAGTGTCCACATGTCTTCATCGAACATGGCGTTCAAGTCTCCGCCATATCGGGTATGCAGAAATACCAGAAACGCCCTGAGCCGCTTGGTTTTGATATTGTAATAACCGGACGGTCTTATAAGACTTGCCACTACCGTGTCCTCCGCGTCATATAGTTCCCGGGGAGTGAGGAGGCCCGCTACCTTCAAGGCAGCTATAGCGGTTGCCACATTTTTCCAGTTGGTATTCTGTGTCAGGATTGCTCCTACGATAATTTCAAAGGGGGTTTCTCCCGGCCACCATTGGAGGTCTCCAAAGTGCGCATTCAAGGCCTCAAATATGGCTTCTAATCGCCTTGTCACATCCATCATACACCGTGCGTGAACACCTTCCTTAGCAAGCACACCCCTCGGGACAGGCGGCCCTGAAAGAGGCCGCCTGCGCACCGATGTCAATTGATACATCTCGGGAAAGTATCGGTAAAGAAAAGGGTATCAGCAATCTGATGGTCCATACCCCTGTCACCGTCTTATTTCCGAATCACCGCGAAGAACTTTGAGCTTCCTCTCTGTATGAGAACCAGGACGCTGTCACCGGACTGGGCCCGAGACATGACGTTCTGATATTCCTCCAGAGAAGAAATGCGCGACCGGTTCACCTGCAGCACAATATCTCCCGCCTGGAGACCCGCTTCTTCGGCGGGACTGCCGTCTGCCACCTGTGTAATGACCACACCGGTCACATCGGCCAGCCCGAGGTGTTCGGCAATCTCGGGGGTAATTTCCTGCACGGTCATCCCGAAGTATTCGCCGCTTTCCCCCGGCCTTTCCGCCGCCATCTCCCGGCTCTCCGGCCGTTCTGTTACCATTACCGTAAATATTTTGTACTTTCCGTCCCGAAGCACCTTAAGGGTTGCCTGTGTTCCAACCTCAATACCAGCCACGATTCTGATCAGTTCATGGGTGTCTTTGACGCGTTTCCCATTAATCTCGATGATGACATCCCCGGCCTTTATCCCTGCCTTATCGGCAGGATCCCCCTTAAAAACATCAGAAACGAGGGCTCCTTCATTCGTCTTCAGGTTCAGATTTTTTGCGATATCCTCCGTGACACCCTGAACGGAGACCCCCAGCCATCCGCGCACCACCTTCCCCTTCTTTTTGAGACTGGGCAGCATGTCTTTTGCCATATCGATGGGTATAGCAAATCCGATCCCCTGCCCCTGGGCGACAATTGCCGTGTTGATTCCCACAACCTCCCCGTTCAGGTTGAAGAGAGGCCCCCCGCTGTTTCCGGGGTTGATGGAGGCGTCCGTCTGTATGAAGTCATCGTAGGGACCGGCCCCGATCACCCGACCTTTGGCGCTGACGATGCCTGCCGTCACGGTCTGGGAAAGGCCGAACGGATTTCCTATGGCCAGAACCCAGTCTCCCACGCGCAGTTTTGCAGAATCGCCAAATGTGACAACCGGCAGCCCGTTATCCGGCTCGATCTTCAGGAGGGCAATGTCCGTATTGGGGTCTTTCCCCTTGATGGTGGCTTTATATTCCTTGCCGTTCGAAAGCTTGACGACGATTTCATCCGCCTTTTCAACAACGTGATTATTGGTAAAGATATACCCGTCTTCGCTGATGATAAAACCGGACCCGAGGCTCTTCTGTTTAAATTCTCGTTCCGGGATATCGCCGAAAAAGCGCTTGAAGAACTCGTCCCCGCCGAAAAACCGTTCCAATCGTGGATCGTTGAATGGTGATCTGAAACCGCCCGTTGCCACCGTTTTTGTGGTGCTGATATTGACAACCGCCGGTTTCAGTCGCTCCGCCAAATCCGCAAACGAAGACGGAACCCCGCCAATGATCTCCGTTATGGAGGCCGCCATCGCATCACGGGAGACGATATCAAAACCCAGAAGCGAAAAATGGGCGGTCCCCGAACAAAAACCGACAAGAACCGTTACCAGAAACACCCCCACGATTATTTTAGTTTTTTTTCCACGAATTATTTTTTTAGACTTCACCATAAACCTCCACTCCATGAATCTCCCATGCCCTGCGGCATATAAGCATCACCCGCCCCGCTACACAACCATCACCGTTACAAGGAACTCCCTTCTGGCCGATTCCGAAAGTTGGTCACCGTTCTTTCGATACGGAATTTGTCAGCTCGCCAATCTGTTCGATAGAAATGGTGACACTGTCCCCTTCTTTGAGAAATACAGGAGGTGTTCGTGTAAAACCGACCCCCTCGGGTGTCCCCGTCAGGATTACCGTGCCCGGTAATAAAGTCAGAGAACGGCTTACATCGCTTATGATAGAGGGGATGTCAAAAATCATATCTCCTGTATGGGAGTCCTGCATAATCTGGCCATTGAGTATTGTCTGAATTCTCAGCCTGCCCGCGTTTTTCACCTCATCCTTTGTCACGAGATACGGGCCAATGGGGCAAAATGTATCGAAGCTTTTGCCTCGAGCCCACTGCTTTTTCTGCTTGAGAGCCTGCCAGTCCCGGGCGCTGACGTCATTCGCGCAGGTATATCCCAGCACATAGTCTTCCGCCTCTTCGGGAGGGATATTTTTGCCTTTCTTGCCAATAATAATAGCAAGCTCCGCCTCGAAATCAACCTCATCCGGTCCGGCGGCAGGGAGGAGGATCGTTCCTCCATGGCCAATGGTGCTGGTGGTCGCCTTCAAGAACATGACCGGTTGCTCCGGTCGCAGTATCCCCGTTTCTTCCGCATGTTTCCCGTAATTGAGGCCGAGGGCGATAATGTTCGGTGGATCAACGGGCGGTAAAAAGGTTGCAACCCGTTCCATCCGTGAGGAGACCGTCAGAGGGCCGAAAATATCCCCATGGAGAACCGCAGCCTCCCCAAGCACGCGGGGATCGAAAGATCCCAGCACCATTTCACCGCCCTCAGTGATAAATCGCCCTATTTTCATATGCTGTTCCTCTTTTGCGTCGGCCCTTACAAAAATCGAGGCCCTTTTGTCAGGTAATTGTTCACATAGTCCGCAACACTGTCTTCGAGAGAAGCTGTCCGCACAGGACACCCTGTCGCACGGAGCTTATCCATCTTCGCTTCCGTATGATATTGATACTGCTCCCTGATTGTTTCGGGCATTTCAATGTATTCGATTGCCGGATTCATTCCCATTGCCGTAAATACCGCCCGTGCCAGATCGTTCCACGTCCTGGCGTGTCCCGTGCCGAGGTTGAAGAGCCCCGTCGCCTCCCTGTTTTCAAGGAGCCACCAGATCACGTCGACGCAATCCTTCACATATATGAAATCCCTTTTCTGCTCTCCGTCTCCGAAATCAGGGTGATACGATTTAAAGAGCCCGACGCGCCCCTTTTCCCGTATCTGCCTAAAAGCCTTGTAAACAACACTTCGCATATCTTCCTTATGATATTCATTCGGACCGAAGACATTGAAGAATTTTATGCCGGCGATCCTGTCCGCAAGTCCATTCCTGAAAGCCCACAGGTCGAACAGTTGCTTTGAATAGCCGTACATATTAATGGGCCGCAACTGGGTGGTGAGCTTTTCATCATCGGAAAAGCCCCGGGCTCCGTCCCCATACGTGGCCGCACTGCTTGCGTAGATAAACCGTATATCCTTTTCAACGGCCCACCGCGCGAGCTGAGCGGTGTAGCGATAATTATTCTCCATCAGGTAATCTGCGTCACGTTCCGTTGTTGAGGAACAGGCGCCCATGTGGATAATGGCATCAACCTCAACGGGAACTTTATCCTGTAACAGCAGTTCCAGAAAATCCTCTTTGTCCAGATAATCCGCAAATCGCCTTTCCACCAGGTTCTTCCACTTATCGGATGTTCCCAGGCGATCAACGACGATGATATTGTCTACCCCTTCTGTGTTCAATTTCCAGAGGATAGCGCTGCCGATAAAGCCCGCTCCTCCCGTCACGACAATCATTCGAATATCCTCATACGTTGATAAAAGCATCCCTCACGGTTATCGGCTAAGGTAAGGTTCCCCTGGGAAAAAGTCAAGTTTTTTTCTGATGTTCGGCCGCGTCCCGGTTTGGTATGCCGCTACCGGTCCGACCATACAGATCGATCTGATGACAGATCCCCCGTATGATCTTGACGTCCTTGGCAAGCAGTCTGGTCCTCGAAAAGAGCCGCCGCACATTGATCATCCAGTAATCCGGGTTCTGAGTCTTGATAAAGCCTATGCGCAGAAAAGTCTCCTTCAGGTGCTCGTACATTGCCTCCGTCTCAGCCACCGTAGCGAGCTTCTGCGTGAAAACCGAAGAATCCTCAGAGGATGCGGCAAAGATTTCATAGCAGATGATCATAACCGCATGAGAAAGGTTGATGGATTTGAGGTCATCAGATGTGGGGATTTTGACCAGCAGATCACAGCTCATGAGCTCTCTGTTCGTCAGTCCTCGATCTTCAGGCCCGAAAACCAGCGCCACTTTGTTGTTCTGCGATATGGGGACAATCTCTTTCGCCATGGCCCGTGGATATATCATCGAGCGCTTGAGGCTGGTGTCCCCTGATCGCCCCGTCGTTCCAACAATGTACTGAAAGGGGGCGAGAGCCTCTTCCAGTGTGTCATAATATTGTATATTTTCAACCACATCCATAGCTAAGTGGGTTGACAATTGCGCCATTGTTTCCTTGTCGACCGTTGCGGGATTGACAACAATAATACTTCTGATCCCCATATTTTTAGCACACCGGGCGACAGATCCGATATTGCCGGGATATTTCGGCTTGTTCAATATCACCGTGATGTTTTCCATTACTGCTTTTTCCATGGTGCGTCCTTTTTACCATTGCATAAAGAAGTCCCGTGACCTACAATCGGCACGCTGTTGGGGGTGTGCTATATCATACCTCGCCGAGGTCTTCCATGACGGATCGCAACCGGCGCAAATCCACCATGAGGAGCGGGCCGGGTGCTTCATCTGTCGGGGATATGTCCTGAAGCGTCCGCGTTTCCCGCGGCTGATCGATTATCTATGGACAATACACAGGGTATCCTTCTCAAGGCTGTCCGGGAAATCGGGATATTTCCTACCGATAGCCAGATAGATCTGCTTCTTCGCTATTCCCGGGAACTCCTGGCATGGAATGAAAAGATGTCTCTGGTTTCTTTAAAATCCTCCCTGGATATCATCAAACACTTGGTCGATTCACTCACCCCTGCGTGTTTTGTCACAGCGGATTCCCTGAACCTTCTGGATATCGGGACGGGAGCCGGGCTCCCGGGAATACCGCTAAAAATAATCAACCCGTCCCTTCGCGTGACACTCGTCGAGGCATCCCGGAAAAAAACCTCCTTTCTCAAGAGCGTCATCAGAACTCTGGGGTTGCAGGATATCCAGGTGGTGAACAGCAGGATTGAATCGCTGGTTTCCGATACATCCTATAAAGGCTGTTTTGATATCGTCATATCGAGGGCGACGTTCAAAATACATGATTTACTGACACTGGGGATGCCCTTCATGGCCGAGGGAGGGACGGTGATCGCTATGAAAGGGCGCAGTGTGAATGATGAAATGGTGCAGGGGATGGATGCTATACGAAAAACAGAGCTCACGCTGGCAGAACGCCGCAATATCACCCTTCCTTTAACAGGAGAATACAGAACGCTCCTCTGTTTTACCAGGGGGCTGTCATAACAAATCAGCAGGCAAACGTCCTGCTACCCAAATTACTCCTTCTCAAATCTTCGCTTGTATGGTAGCATGCTTACACTGTACCCATTCCACACAGCCGGAAAGAATACCGCATAAAAAATGAGAAAAGTCATATGTATAGCCAACCAGAAAGGAGGCGTCGGCAAGACCACAACCGCCGTCAATTTGTCGGCCTCCCTGGCGGCCGCCGAACGCAAAACTCTTCTGATCGATTGTGACGCTCAGGGTAACGCAACCAGCGGCGTGGGTATCGACTCCTCTACGATACGTGAAAAAAATCTCTACTCCGGGCTCGTGGGGGGGGTCCCTTTTCAGGATATTGTTCGCACGACCGACATCGCAACGCTTGATATCATTCCATCGAATAGAGACCTTATCGGGGTTGAAATCGAGTTTGTTGCGCTCCAGGACCGGGAAAAACGGTTGCGAAACTTCATCAAAACAATTGACACCCCCTATGAATTTATTATAATCGATTGTCCCCCTTCTCTTGGATTTTTGACGGTTAATTCCCTCGTAGCATCCGACGCCCTTATCATCCCTCTGCAGTGCGAGTTTTTCGCGCTGGAAGGACTGGGACAACTGCTGAGCAATGTGAAACTGATACAGGCCCGCCTCAATCCATCGCTGACCGTGGCGGGCATACTGCTGACCATGTTCGATCAGAGAAACCGGCTTTCCCACCAGGTGGCCGATGAGGCACGAAAATTTTTCGGGGACACTGTTTTGAAAACCGTTATACCGAGAAATGTCAGATTGTCGGAAAGCCCCAGTCATGGGTTGCCTATTATACTGTATGATATCAATTCCCGCGGCGCCGTTTCATACATGGAACTGGCACGGGAAATCATGACGAATGGAAGACTGTGATGTCCAAAAAAAACGCTTTGGGAAAGGGGCTTGGCGCCATATTCCCGGATCTCATGGACGATTCCTCCGATAAACCACACATAGCTCTGTGCGGCATCGAGGAATTATCACCGAACCGGTTTCAGCCCCGGAAGTCGTTTGACGAAGAGCAGCAGAAAAAACTTGCTGATTCGATCAGGAAAAACGGCTTGTTGCAGCCGATTCTGGTGAGGAAGAACGACAATGACGCAGGATATGAAATCATCGCCGGTGAACGCCGGTGGCGGGCGGCTCAGGCGGCCGGTTTGCGCGATGTTCCCATTCTCATCAGGCACAAGACCAAAGACCTGGATGTTGCGGAGCTGTCCCTCATAGAAAATATTCAGCGCGAGGAGTTAAATCCCATCGAAGAATCGGGCGCATACCATACGTTGATGGAAACGTTTCACCTCTCACAGGAGGAAATTGCCCGGCGGGTAGGAAAGGATCGATCCACCATTGCCAATTCTCTGCGCCTTCTCAATCTTCCACGAGAAGCACAGGAGGCCCTCACAAAGAAGGAAATATCGGCCGGACACGCGAGGACTATTTTGTCTGTCGACTCTCCGGAAGAGCAGATCCGTGTTCTGAAAGAGATTCTTCAGAAAAAGCTCAGCGTCAGGGAAGCTGAGAATTTGGTGCAGGGACGCAGAACCCGGCCTCAAAAGGGAAAAGTTATCAATAAGGACCCCTATCTTCTGGACCTCGAGCAGCAGATATCGGAACGACTGATGGCCCGGTCGAGCATCAAACCGCTTCGATCAGGAGGGGTGATTGAAATACGATTCACATCATCCGATGATCTGAATCGGTTGTCCGATATGCTCATGAATGTGGATGATCACTAAGCGGTTAATTTCTAACTGGAAAAAGATTTCTTCTATCAACAAGTGTTGATAGAACTGTTGATAAAGGGTGCTGCATTGGAATTATTCTGGAATGAAGGCATTAAGATAATTAAAGAAAAGATAAGCCAGCAGAACTTTGAAACCTGGATCAAGCCGATACAGATCGTTTCAATGGAAGATAATAAAGTGCTTCTGAGGGTTCCCAATAAGTTCTTCAAAGACTGGCTTGTAGAAAATTACATGGATCTCATCAACCACTCCCTCGCAGACGTGTCGGGTATTCCTATCGACATCCGTTTTACTGTCGGTAAGTCCGAACAACAGGCGTCATTACCCAAAACGAATGCCCCTCAAACCGTTGATCACCAAACCGTTCGCTTTCCCTCGTCCCTCAATCTGAAGTATACCTTTGACCGTTTTGTGGTGGGATCGTCCAATCAGTTCGCTCATGCCGCCGCGCTGTCCGTAGCGGAACAGCCGGCCCGGAATTACAACCCCTTATTCGTGTTTGGCGGCGTCGGCCTGGGAAAGACACATCTGATCAATGCGATCGGTGTCCATACCGCCTCTCTGTACCCGCACAAGAACGTGCTCTATGTATCCGCCGAAGAATTCATGAATGAGCTGATACATTCCATACGGTATGACAAGATGTCGAACTTTCGAGAGAAGTACAGACGCATTGATTCGCTTCTGATTGATGATATTCAGTTTATCGCGGGAAAGGAACGAACGCAGGAAGAATTTTTTCACACATTTAATACACTCCATGATTCCGGAAAGCAGATTGTTGTAACGAGTGATAAATTTCCGAAAGAAATACAAAACCTTGAAGCGAGGCTCCGCTCACGGTTTGAATGGGGATTGATAGCGGACATTCAGCCCCCCGATATCGAAACGCGTATCGCGATCATCGAAAAGAAGGCTCAGGAGAATAACCTTCATATATCGAGTGATATTTCCTATTATATTGCTTCGGTTGCTGACTCCAACATCAGAGAATTGGAAGGGATCCTGACGAGGATTGCGGCCTATTCTTCCCTCACGGGCAAGGAGGTGACTATTGATATCGTTCAGGACGTCATCAAGAACCTGTTAAAACATACAGCAAAGCGAGAATTGACCGTAGAAGAGATTATTAAAGCCGTCGGGAAAAAAATGAGCCTGAAAGCAGGAGATATTAAATCTCCCAAGAAGAATAAAAATCTGGTTATCGCTCGTCAAATCGTTATGTATCTGGCGAGAAGACTGACCCATCGCTCTTTCCCGGATATTGGAGAGAAGGTGGGGGGGAGAGATCATTCAACGGTGATTTATTCAAATAATAAAATCCAAGGGATGCTGGAAAGAGATTACGAACTAAGGAAAATCGTTGAAGAAATTGAAATGATGTTATAGGGAAAGTAATGAACAGGCAGTCAAGTCTTTTGTATATCCTAATATCGTGTGATGCTATAGGGTTATGAGTGTTGTATCAACATATCAACAGGATCTACTATTACTACTATTTTGTTTTTAAAATATACTTAAAAAAGAATAGGTGACCTTATGCATTTTTCAATCAGAAGAGATACTTTTTTAGAGGGTATTCAAAAAACACTCAGTATTGTCGATAAGAGAACGACTCTCCCCATATTGAATAATATCCTTCTCAAAACGCAAGCGGGAACTATTCGGGTTGTGGCCACAGATCGAGAGGTTGGATTGTCATCGTACTATGAAGCCACTATTCATGATCACGGTGAGATAACGGTCAGTTCCAGAAAACTCTATGAGATGTTGAGAGAAATTGACGGGGAAACGGTCGATTGTCATCTCATGGAGAACAACTGGGTGCATGTGACATGCGGCAAGATATTGTTCAAGATTCCGGGGATACCCGCTGAGGACTTTCCGGAAGTCCCCGATGACGAAACGGTGGAATCGGTTCGTGTTCCGTGTGAACTGCTCAAAAAACTTTTAGAAAAAACATTTTTTGCCATCTCCCAGGATGAGATGAGACCAAATCTGAACGGTGTCCTGTTCAGCATGTCGGAGGGAAAGATCGCTGTGGTCGCCACGGATGGACATCGGCTCTCTCTCGCGAATGCAGAGGTTGAGAACGGTGCCGAGAATGAATCCGGCATTGAGGGAATTATTATTCCCCGGAAAGGAGTTGCCGAGATTCGAAAACTGGTTGAGGGGGGAGGAGAGAGTGCTCTCTGGGCAGCGGATGGGGTCTGTGTGTTGAAAAAAGGGGAAACCGTCCTGCGAGTGAGCCTTATCAATGCGGAGTATCCGGATTACAAACGGGTAATTCCTCAGGAAGGGGGAGTCACGGTTCACATGGATAAGCAACATATCCTGCACTCCCTGCGTCGGATGAGTGTCATGTCCACAGAGAAATTCAGCGGCGTCAAGGTGGACATGTTTGACAACAGGATTGTTTTGACATCTACTAATCCGGATGTGGGAGAGGCGAAGGATGAAATCGACGTGACCTATACCGGAGAAAGGATGGCGGTCGGATACAGCGTTCGGTACCTCATCGAAGGGATCGAACCTGTTGATGGAGATATCGTTTCTTTTGAAATGCGGAGCGGTGATGGTCCCGGCGTGATACGCGCTCCCGGAAGTGATCAGTATATGTGTATTGTGATGCCTATAAAACTGAGAACTGAGAATACTCGCCCGGAGGGCAAGGAGAAAGGGCAGGAATAAGAAGAATTGGAAACTGCATACAGCGCTGACAGTATAAAGGTTCTGGACGGGCTTGAGGCGGTCAGAAAAAGGCCCGCCATGTACATAGGGAGTACCAGTAAGGATGGCCTCCATCATCTGGTGTATGAGGTGGTGGATAACAGCGTCGATGAGGCATCCGCCGAGTATTGCGATTCAATCCAGGTAAAAATAAGGGTCGATAACAGTGTGACCGTTGAAGATAACGGCAGAGGGATTCCCGTCGATATGCATAAGACGGAGCATGTTTCCGCGGCGCAAGTGGTCATGACCAAGCTCCACGCGGGGGGGAAATTCTCCAACGACAGCTATAAGATCTCAGGAGGGCTCCATGGAGTAGGGGTATCGGTGGTCAATGCCCTCTCGGAGTATCTCGAGCTGGAGGTTCGTCGAGATGGCAAGGTCTACCGTCAGTCATATAAGCGGGGCGTTCCCACCGAACCCCTCGCAGAGATCGGAAAGACAAAAAGACGAGGGACGAAGATAACATTTCTCCCCGACAGGGAAATCTTTGAGGATATCGATTTCAGTTTTGATGTGCTCTCAAACCGGTTGCGGGAAATAGCTTTTTTAAATCGGGCACTCAAAATCGTCATAGAGGACGAACGGGACGATAAACGAAACGAGTTCTTCTACAAAGGGGGAATTGTTTCCTTTGTTGAACACATTAACCGTAATAAGAAGACCCTTCACAGCAAGCCGATCTACATAAGCGGTGAAAAGGACGATTGCTCGGTGGAGCTGGCCCTTCAATACAATGAAGGATACATGGAGAATGTGTTTTCCTACGCGAACAGCATTAATACCACCGAAGGCGGGACGCATATGATCGGTTTTCGTTCCGCCCTGACCCGTGTCATCAACAATTACATGATCAACAGCGGCATCGCTAAAAACGATAAAACCGCTTTGAAGGGCGAAGATGTCCGGGAAGGACTCGGATGCGTGGTGAGTGTCAAGGTCAAACAACCCCAGTTTGAGGGTCAGACAAAAACCAAACTGGGAAACAGCGAAGTGAAAGGCCTCGTCGAAGCGGTCGTGTATGATAAGCTGGGGAGCTATTTTGAAGAGAATCCGACCGTCGCCCGTCAGATCGTGTCCAAGTCACTCGATGCGGCGCGGGCACGGGACGCCGCGAGGAAAGCGCGGGAATTGACACGGAGAAAGAGCGCGCTGGAGGTAACCTCCCTCCCGGGAAAATTGGCGGATTGCCAGGAGAGGGACCCCGCGCGAAGCGAAGTGTATATTGTGGAAGGAGATTCAGCGGGAGGCTCCGCAAAACAGGGCAGAGACCGGAGAAATCAGGCCATTCTGCCTCTTCGGGGTAAAGTGCTGAATGTGGAAAAAGCGCGCCTCGATAAGATGCTGAGTAATAACGAGATCAAGGTCATCATTACCGCTCTGGGTGCCGGTATCGGAGACGAAGATTACGACATCACCAAACTTCGCTACCACAAGGTTATCATCATGACCGATGCGGATGTTGATGGGGCTCATATCCGGACCCTGCTGTTGACCTTCTTCTTCAGGCATATGCGTGAATTGATCGAACGCGGATGCCTCTACATAGCTCAGCCCCCGCTGTTCAGAATATCGAGCAAAAAAAAGGAATGGTATATCGGCAGTGAAGAGGAAATGGAGGAATATATCCTCTCCAGCGGCGCGGAAATGGTTCGGGTCGTCACCGGAGACGGGGCGATTATCACGGGATCAAAGCTGCTGGGGCTGATCAAAAAAGGGATACGACTCGACACCATTCTGGTAAAGTTTCACAACAGCGGTAAGGACGGAGAAATCATTCGATTACTGGCCGGAGATCCGTCGTTTTCGCGAAAGGATTTCGAGGACGATGCCGTTCTCAACAAGATCGGGAAAAGGATCGCCAAGGCTATCGGACAGCGGGTGGTCTCCTTTTGGACCGAGCCCGACGTTGAGCACGGGGGATACAAGGTATTTTTTACCATGAAACGAAACGGCCAGGACCATACCACGTGGATCGATAAGGACATCTTCAACATGCCTAAATTCGCGGAGGCCAAAGTTCAAATCAATCAGCTCACTCCTCTGGGCGAAGCCCCCTATACGGTTGCAGAAACCGAGACGGATGACGGGAGGAGCGAAAAACAGATTTCCACCATGCGAGAATTGATTGATTACGTAATTGAGGCGGGGAAAAAGGGGGTCTCCATACAAAGGTACAAAGGACTGGGAGAGATGAATCCCGAGCAGTTGTGGGAGACGACGATGGACCCGGAACGAAGGACCCTTCTCCAGGTGAAGGTGGAGGATGCTGTGGCCGCCGACGCCATATTCACCACACTCATGGGAGACCAGGTCGAACCGCGCAAGAACTTCATCTTTGAAAACGCTCTCAATGTGTCAAATCTTGACATATAACGTACAGCCTCATTGACAGCGAAGGAAACACGCGAGCGC
>CAZAST010000007.1:17254-26032 GCA_964487805.1 uncultured Syntrophaceae bacterium | reverse complement strand
ATCCAACAGCCCCATGTGCCATCAGAAGTTCCTTGATCTCCGACAATACAGGGTATAATCGCAGGGTCACCCTCTCCAGATCGTTGTGAAGCCCTTCCGCAATATGGGACACCGTTACAAACCGGGGCATCCTATATTTTATTGGCTCCTTTGTCAATCCCAATCTCAAATTTTCGTAGACCTCCCGGGTGGAGACCTCAAAGCCGGGGTTGACCAAGACCACCCAGAGAGGGGGGATATCGTCCGCCGGTTCGAGGTGATCACCAATCCCGGAGGCGAGAGCTGTCCCTCCAAAAACAAAAAAGGGGACATCGGCCCCCAGCCGTGCCCCCATTCTCATAAGCTCTTCTTTGTCGCAGGGTCCCCCCATCATTTCATTCAGGGTAACAAGGGTCGTTGCCGCGTTTGAGCTTCCTCCCCCCAGCCCGGCTCCTACGGGTATCTTCTTGTGTATCGTGATACGCGCGCCTCCGTGACCTGCCCCACGAGCGAGGATGGCCTCGGCAGCCCGATAGACGATGTTGTCCCGGTCTTCAGGGAGGGAACTGCCGGGACATCTTACCGCGATCCCCTCCCCTCCCATGATGAAAGTCATTTCGTCGGAGAGGCTGATCCGCTGCATGAGGCTGATGATATCGTGATACCCGTCAGGCCTCTTTCTCAGAACCTTGAGAAAGAGGTTGATCTTCGCCGGAGAATGCCTGGTGATCATGGCTTCCCCGATTCTTTCACATACCTCATCCGCGCTTCGGAAAGAACACCTTCAATAAGATCCCTCTCACCCTTATCCAGATTCCCTTTCGTCTTCTCCTGCAGCATCGCCAGGATATCGATCGTCTGTTTCGCCGCCCTGAGATCCTTCTCATTCTTTCCCGAACCGGGATCAGGCATCTCTCCCAGATGGAAGAGAACGGAGGTATACAGGGAGAGAACAAAATTATGGAAATTCATCTCGGGACCCTCATACTGTTCTTTTCCGCCCGGTTCCGGTTTTTCTTCCCTTTCGGTCTTCGGAGCCTCGCCCCCGCTCTTTTGTTCCGACCTACTCTCCGATGGTTTTTCCTCCTTTTGGGCCTCCTCGTGCGCCTCCTTGTGTGCCTCCCCCTCGCGCACTTTCCCCTCTTCATCAAACAACCTTCTATCCTTGATTACAAATCCCTTCTCGCCGTTATTCTCGATCATGGCTCCCTCCATAATGATCCGGTATCATGCAACAGCTATCATCACTCGCCCAAGGGATCCCCGGCATCAGACGACAGGTTCATCCGCCGGAGATAGTTGGCCGGAACAAAAGCAGCGTTGGTGACGGGCCCGGCCGCGGGCCCTCCTCATTTGACTCAATCACCACCGCCTGCATTCACAGGAAGACGGGTACTGACGCGCCCCGCACATCTCACTTACTTTTTTCTGAAGACGATCTCGCCGTTTCCGTTCAGATCGGCGACAATGTCGTCTCCCTCCGCTATCTCCCCTTCCAGGATCCGCGTAGCGAGGCTGTCCTCTATAATCCGCTGAAGCGCCCTCTTCAGAGGCCGAGCGCCGTAGATGGGACTGTACCCTTCCTCGGATATGTATTCCCTGACCTTGTCCGTCAGTTCGAGATTGATCTTGCGATCCTGGAGCCTCTTCTGAACCAGACCGATCTGGATGCCGATGATCCCCCGGATATCCTCGATGGAGAGAGCCCGGAAGGTGATAATATCATCAATGCGGTTGAGGAATTCGGGCCTGAAGGTCGCCCGCAGCGACTCCATCGTTCTCTTTTGCCGCTCCTCCTCTCCCAGCGACAGATCCTGCATCCACTGGCTGCCGATGTTCGAGGTCATGATGATGATCGTGTTCTTGAAATCGACCGTCCGGCCATGGCCGTCCGTCAATCTCCCGTCGTCCAGTATCTGGAGAAGTATATTGAAGACATCCTGATGGGCCTTCTCTATCTCGTCGAAGAGGATCACCGAGTAGGGTTTTCTCCTCACCGCCTCGGTGAGATATCCCCCCTCGTCATATCCGACATAGCCAGGAGGAGCGCCGATCAACCGGGAGACGGAATGCCGCTCCATGAACTCGGACATGTCAACCCTGACCATCGCCTGTTCATTATCGAACATGAATTCAGCGAGGGCCTTCGTCAATTCCGTTTTTCCCACCCCTGTCGGCCCCATGAATATAAATGAGCCGATGGGCCGGTTCGGGTCCTGCAAACCGGAACGGGCCCTCCTCAGGGCATTGGAGATCGTGTGAATGGCGTCATCCTGTCCGACGACCCGCCTTTTCAGCCGCTCTTCCATGTGGATCAGCTTCTCCACATCGCTCTCCATCATCCGGGCCACGGGGATACCGGTCCAATTCGCCACGACCTCGGCCACATCCTCCTCGTCAACCTCTTCCTTGAGGGTTTTCTGATCCTTCTGGAGATCTTCAAGTCCCGCGGTTTTCTCCGCGAGTTCACGGTTCAACCGCACCAGGGTGTCGTAACGGATCTCCGCGGCCTTCGCCAGGTCCCCTTCCCGCTGCGCATTCTGCTCAGCTATCTTGTATTCCTCTATCCTCTCTTTGATCGATTGGATCTCCTTGATCGCTTCTTTCTCGGCGAACCAGTGCTCCTTCATCTTATCCCTGGATTTACTCAACTCCTCCAGCTCTTTCTCGATACTTTCAAGCCGCTTTTTCGACGTCTTATCTTCCTCTTTTTTCAAGGATTCCCGTTCAATCTCCAACTGCATGATACGCCGTTCTATCACGTCTATCTCGGAAGGGAGGCTGTCCAGTTCAATCCTGAGCCGGGAGGCCGACTCATCGATGAGATCCACCGCCTTGTCGGGGAGAAACCGGTCGCTGATATACCGGTTCGAAAGGGTCGCGGCAGCAATGATTGCCGAATCCTTGATCCGCACCCCGTGGTGAACCTCATACCGCTCCTTCAGCCCCCGCAGAATGGCGATGGTATCCTCGACCGTCGGTTCCCCTACGACAATCGGCTGAAACCGCCTCTCCAGGGCGGCGTCCTTTTCGATATACTTCCGGTATTCGTTCAAGGTCGTCGCTCCGATACAGTGCAGCTCGCCCCGCGCCAGGGCGGGTTTGAGCATATTCGAGGCGTCCATGGAACCTTCGGCGGCTCCGGCCCCCACCATGGTGTGCAGCTCATCTATGAAGAGTATAATCTCCCCGCTGGCCTGGGTGACCTCTTTCAGGACGGCCTTCAGGCGATCCTCGAACTCCCCCCGGTACTTGGCGCCGGCCACCAGCGCGCCCAGATCGAGGCCGACAACGCGTTTCTTCTTCAGATTGTCGGGGACATCCCCATTGACAATCCGCTGTGCAAGCCCTTCCACGATGGCGGTCTTCCCCACCCCCGGCTCGCCGATGAGTACCGGGTTATTCTTTGTCCTCCGCGAGAGTACCTGCATGATTCTTCGTATCTCGTCATCCCGTCCTATGACCGGATCGAATTTCCCCTGCACCGCCAGTTCGTTAAAATCACGAGCGAAGCGCTTGAGGGCCTGATACTTGTCCTCCGGATTCGGATCGGTGATCCGCTGGTTCCCCCGTATATCCACCAAGGCCTTCATGATGGCGTCCCTGGTCACACCATGTCGATTGAGTATCTTTCCGGCCGAGCCGTCTTTATCATCGGCAATCGAGCCCAGAACATGCTCCACGCTGACATATTCATCCCCCAGCCGTGCCGCCTCGGTCAGGGCCTTATGCAGCATATCGTTCAGCCGGGGAGTCAGATACGGCTGGCCCGCCCCGGAAACCCTGGGGAGTTCCTCCAGAACCTGCTCGACCTCGCCGGCAAGTTGCTCCGGTTCAGCGCCTACCTTTTTCAGTATTTCCGAAACAGTCCCCTCTCGCTGCCGTATCAGGGCAAGGAGAATATGTTCCGCGTCAATTCCCTGGTGGCCGTACCCGCCCGCCAATCCTTCTGCATCCTGGAAGGCCTCCTGGAGTTTCAGAGTAAATTTGTCAAATCTCATATCGGCTATCCCATCCCTTTTTCAATATCTACAAACAGTCTTCCATTCTTAAAAATCCTCACCGTTCCGGTGGATTCCGAAATGACGATGGCAATCGCGCCGGTCACGCTGGTGATGCCCGCCGCCGCGATATGACGGCTGCCCAGTCCCTGGGGAAAGTCCTTGGTCTCCAAGGCGGCGTTCAGGTGCCTCCCGGCCGTGACCAGAACCCCGTCCCCCCGAACCACAAAGGCGCCATCCAGGGCTGAAAATTCCTTGATGGTTTCCTTGAGATTGCGGTCGAGGATGTTCCGTTCCTCCTCCGGGTACCCCATAAAGGGGTTGATGATCATCTGCCGGGAAAGCTCGAGGACCTTCTCGTGATCGCCGAGGACAAAGATCGTCCCCACCTGGCGCCCCTCCCTCCCTTGGTACGCAAGCTCCAGCGCGATATTCAGCACCGCTTCGAAGACCTCCGGACGGATATCTTCAAATATATGGGAAACCTCTTCGGATATGAGGATTTCAAACTCCTTTCCCACGTCGATCACGAACAGGCTGTCTATATATCCGAATTTCGGGACACCGGTCAGACATACCAGCGTATCCCCTTTTTTGAAGAGCCCCGTGGCCAGCCCTTTGGTGATGGCGACCTTTATCTGCCCCAGACGGGTGACATTGACGTTGGGAATATTGATGACACTGGAAAAGAACCCCGCCTGCTGCTGAGCGTCGTCCTTTTCCCTCGTTATGAGGATCGTATCAAAGGAGGGGACCTCCCCCTTTTTCGAAAGAAGATCCTGCGCCACTTCGCCGTACAGAAGAATCGCCTTCGCCTGTATCTCCTCCGCAAAGCGGCACGCAAATTCCATCATCGATTCGTTCTGAGAGCCCACGGGAACTCCTTTCCATTCTTTTATCCGTAAGATAACCACATCGCCGGCTGTTGTCAAGGAAGAGGAACCCCGCGCGCGAAGGCAAAAACCCTTGACTATCTAGGGGAATATGCTAGGGTTGAACGCCGAAATATGTGTGAAGGGATCGAGCATGGGTCTTCCCGTCGTAACCGATTTAGTTGACCGTTACATAGCCGAGATAAACCGTTTCCCCATCCTGACGGCTGAGGAGGAATTCGAGCTGGCGGTCCGCTTTGTGAAAGAAGATGACATGGAGGCGGCTGAAAAACTGGTGACTTCGAATCTGCGGTTTGTGGTCAAAATCGCTCACGAATACAAGAATTACCGGGTCAAGCTCATCGATCTGATCCAGGAGGGGAATATCGGCCTCATGCATGCCGTCAAGAAGTTCGATCCCTACAAGGGGTATCGCCTTATATCATACGCCGTATGGTGGATACGGGCATACATGCAGAATCTGGTCATAAAATCATGGAGCCTTGTCAAGATAGGGACCACCCAGGCACAGAGAAAATTATTCTTCAAGCTGAACCAGACGAAAAGGAAGCTGGAGGATTTGTCACAGAAGAGTCCCGAATTCAAAGAGATTGCTGAAATGCTCAACGTCACGGAAAAAGAAACGGAGGAAATGGACCTTCGCCTCACCAACCGTGACGTCTCCTTGAACGCGGCTATGGACGATGAAGGGGATTCGGCGTATATTGATCATCTCGCTTACGAAGGCGCGAGCCAGGAAGATGTCCTCATCAGGAAGGACGAGATGGCGCTGGTGAGTAAAAACATCGCGGGCGCCCTGGAAAAACTGAACGAACGGGAAGAGTATATCGTACGGCGCCGCATCATGGCGGATGATCCGGCGACCCTCCAGGAGATCGGCGACCGGTTCAATATCACCCGGGAACGGGCGCGACAGATCGAAAAAGAGGCCCTGAAGAAACTGAAGCTCGCGATCCCCTACCTGGCCGAAGAACCCAAGCTTCTCACCGGTTAGAACCCGTCGCGCTCATAGGCCAGATTTTCAAAACAGGTAAATTCCTTCAAGAAAGCCAGATTCGCCACACCGACGGGGCCGTTTCTCTGCTTGCCCACAATGACCTCCGCTTTCCCCTTTTCCGGGTTGTCTTCGGACTTGTTGTACACCTCGTCCCGGTATATGAACATGATCACGTCGGCATCCTGCTCTATCGCCCCCGATTCCCTCAGATCCGCAAGCTGGGGACGCTTATCCGTTCGCGCTTCGACCTGACGGTTCAACTGCGACAGCGCGACCACCGGAACATCGAGCTCCTTGGCGAGCGACTTGAGAGACCGGCTGATCTCGGATATTTCCTGCTCTCGCGGCTGGGAAGGATCCCGCCCCCTCATGAGCTGGAGATAATCGACGACAATCAGATCCAGACCCGATTCCGCCTTCAGCCGCCGCGCCTTCGCCTTGATTTCGAGAACGGAGATGGCGGGCGTATCATCGATAAAGATGGGGGCCTCTGAAAGCCTCCCCGCGGCGGCCACCAGTTTCGGCCAGTCCATTTCTCCCACGAATCCCCTCCGTATCTTCTGAGAGTCCACCTTTCCATCGGAGGAAAGCATGCGGAGCGCCAGCTGCTCTTTCGACATCTCCAGGGAGAATATGGCAACCGGCACCCTGTCCTCGATTGCCGCGTGCTGGGCGATATTGACGGCAAAAGCGGTCTTACCCATGCTGGGCCGCCCCGCCACGATGATCAGGTCGGAATTCTGGAGACCCGAGGTAATCTCATCAACCTTCTGAAACCCCGTGGAGATGCCGGTGATCAGCGTCTTCTTCGCGTACAGCTTCTCTATGTTTTCAAAGGTTTTCTTGACGATCTCCCGTATGGGGGAAAAGGCGGGCTTGATCTTGTTCTCCGATATCTCAAAAACCGCATGCTCCGCCTCGTCGAGGACGGCGTCTATATTGGAGCCCGCATCGTAGCTCTTATTCAATATGCTGGTGGCCGCGCCGATCAGCCCCCGCAGGATTGATTTTTCCTTCACGATCTTTGCGTAGTAGGCAATGTTCGCCGCCGAGGGAACCCCGTCCACAAGGGATGCCAGGTATGCCTCTCCCCCGACCCCCTCAAGGTTCCCCCTGTCGCGCAGGATACTGCTCAGGGTAATCAGATCGCTCGGCTCATTCTTTTCGTACAGTTCAAGAATCGCCGAAAAGATCTTGCGGTGAGCCTCACTGTAGAAATCCCCCGCCCCCATGATTTCCAGGACATGATTCAGGGCATGATTGTCCAGAAGGATACCCCCAAGGATCGACTGCTCCGCTTCCAGATTCTGCGGTGGCACTTTATGGGGCGAATAATCAACGTCCTTCATCCTATTTCCTCACCGGTCACAACAACGGTGATCCGGGCGGACATCCCGGGATGCACCTTGATCGTCACGGGGAATTCCCCGAGACTCTTTATGGGCTCGTCGAGGAGAATATCCTTCCTGTCAATCTCTATACCCTGATCGGCCAGAGAATCCCGTATGTCTTTCGAGGTAACCGAACCGAAAAGCTTATCATGCTGGCCGACTTTTCTGAATATACGGCAGGTGACCCCTTCAAGACCGTTCACACGGGCCTGAGCCGCTTCCTTCTCTTTTTGAGCCCTTCTCGCAGCAGTGTCTTTTTCACGTTTCAGGCCCTGTATGTTCTTGCCGCTCGCTTCCTTCGCCAACCCTCGAGGGATCAGAAAATTCCTGGCATATCCGTCGGAGGCATTGACAAGATCACCCGCTTTCCCCAACGAATCAACATCCTTCACTAAAATAACTTTCATAGGCATCCTCCCGTCAGACACTACTTATTGTGAGCATTATCAGTTTCCGCCATCTCCACTGGACGCACCCTGCTTTACCAGAAAATCAACCGGCATTCTTGTTGAGTTTTCTGAAATCGGCCCAAGTGTCGATCAAGCCCACCGCTGCCACGATCAGGAGCAGGAACTGTTGAGCGAAAACTAGAAAATATCCAAAGGCCCGCAGGAAGGCCGGCACGTTTTTACTCTGAAAGAAAAAACTCATGATGGCAAGTCCCTGGAGCATGTATATGAAAACAAGGACGATCAGCATATTGAGCCCCACGATACGAGCGGCCTCGAAGGGGACTATGACACACGCACCGGCGGCCACAACCAGCCAGACTGTTTTATCACGGATCCTCCACCGCGAAAGATCGCCGAAGGAAGGGTACCACATCCCCCGTATTCTGAACAGCCATTTCCCCTCCAGGATATTCACCCACACCAGGAAAAATGTCCCCACAAGAGCGACGGATGGAAAGATCCCGATAAGGGCCCGGGTTATCTGGTCGGCGTTCGACCGTATGAGTTCGATATGCTGAGCCGGGATGCCCGTGCGGGAATACAGATCGATGTTTTTCTGCACCACCGCTGATATATGGGTTCCCACCACGCTCCACGGCATATTCCCGGTAGACAGACTCACCCAGATGAGTACGGCGAACGCCATGGCCAAGAGAAGGAGGCCTGCATAGAGAACCGTCTTCTCTATGCTGTAATTTTTCCGCAATACCTCGGAAAGGGCACCGCCCAGAAAACCCAGCAGAAAAAAATACACAAAGCCTGTTTCACGGCTCAGCGCGCCGAGTGCAATCAGGGTAATGGCAATCGAAAGGGAAAACACCAGAGCGCCGAAGATTCTGCCCAGCTTGGAATAGTAGTACAGGATCGGGAGTGGCACCAGCAAACCGCCGAACACACCAAGGGGCGTGATCACTGCTACCATGATAAAAACAACAGTGGTAATCGCGACGGCAAGGGAAACATCTCTATAGGGGACACCTTCGCCGGGCAAACGGAACATGTCTCACCTGTGAGTCAAAAAAGGCTGCGAGATGCCCCTCAGGCCGACAGGCATCTCGCAGCGAA
>CAZAST010000007.1:0-17244 GCA_964487805.1 uncultured Syntrophaceae bacterium | reverse complement strand
CAAGAGCGCCAGATTCCTGGCCCGTTTGATCGCCACTGCCAGCGCCCTCTGATGCCTGGCACAGGTCCCGGTGATCCTTCTGGGCATGATCTTGCCCCTCTCCGTCAGGAACCCCCTTAGGGCGGCCGGGTTTTTATAATCTATCATCAGGCTCGAAGTCACGCAAAACCTGCATACTTTTTTCTTGTGAAAAAACTTTGTCTTGGGGCGTGGGCGCTTCGCATTGTCATCCCTTGTATATGCCATTTTTTATTCCTCCCTTACCCCTTCCTGATCCGTCTCAACGGGTGAAGTCTCCCCCAGATCTTTTCCTTCCGCAACTCCCGGATCTGGACTGTCCGGGCCCCCAGGTACATCAACCTCCTCACCAACGGACTCGGAAAGAGCAGCTTCTTTTTGTTCTTTTTCTCTCTTCAGCGCCTCTTCCCTCTCGCGGGCTTCGGCCATCTCCCGCTCGATCTCTGCCATATCAACCTTGTCGCTCAGCTTCACCGTCTGAAAGCGGAGGATAGTGTCGTCGATTCTCAAGTTCCGCTCCACTTCGGTCACAACCTTATACTGGGCAGCAAAGTCGATCCTGACATACACACCATCACGCCTTTTTTCAATGGGGTAGGCCAGCCGCCGTTTCCCCCAGTTTTCAACCTTGATGACGGTCCCGTCCATACCTTTGATGATTCCTGCATAACGGTCAATCAGACCGACTGCTTCATCCGACGGCAGGTCGGCCCGGGAAATGAAGATCGTTTCATACCTTCGTAACATGCATCCTCCTCTCGGCTCTATAGCCCGGATAAGGGATCCAGGCAAGGAGTCCCGCGTTATATTCAGCCTCCATTCCCTGAAAAACCCAGCACCGGGATGGATACCGCACGGGAAAAACGTGGGTTTACTATACCATACTTTCTTTGAAATCAAGATATTTCTCGCAGGAACGTTTTACCCCAATATCTCGGCCTCCGCATCAATACTACCAGTGGTGCAAATTCCTTGAAAAGGACAGAAAAATAATGTAAGGTGCGTGCGGTTCGGGGGAATTCACAACTTTCATGATATCAATTGACCTGTTTTCTCTCGAATTATCACTGGGCCATCGTTGACTGAACGTCGAAGACTCTCTGATTGTTTAGAACATAAAAACAAGAGTGTTTTTAAAATCAAATGGGTTGTCCCTGAAACTGAAAGAACGATTACAGAGAACGAGATTCCCGTAAAGCGGCCAGTGCGTCCGTACAGCAAAGGAGTTGACCATGGATCAGAAACTTTCTTTAACGATCAACGGAAAGGCGATAGAGGCATCCCCGGGACAGACGATCCTCGAAGTTGCCAGGGAAAACGGCATACACATCCCTACCCTCTGCTATTTCAAGGGAACCACCAACGTGGGTGCCTGCAGAGTGTGCGTGGTAGAAGTGGAAAACGCCCGGTCGCTGGTTGCATCCTGCTGCATGCCGGTCAGCCAGGGGATGGTCGTCAAGACCGATACGGAGCGGGTTTTGACAGCCCGGAGACTGGTGGTCGAGCTCCTCTGGTCGTCGGGAGACCATAACTGCCTCCAGTGTGAAAAGAACGGGAACTGCGAGCTGCAGGACCTCGTCTACGAGCTGGGAATCGAGAAACCCCGCTTCGAGATCGACCCTCCGGGATATGAGATAGAAGACACCAATTCCATGATCCGGCGGGACTTGAACAAGTGTATTCTCTGCGGCAGGTGTGTCCGCGTCTGCAACGAGATCCAGGTCCACGAAGTCCTCGATTTCTCTATGCGCGGATCATACGCGAAGGTTGGACCCGCCTTCGACGAAGATTATATCGATTCGAACTGCGTCTTCTGCGGCGCGTGTGTGGACGCCTGCCCCGTCGGCGCCCTGACATTCAAAGGAGCCCGGTTCAAGGGGCGCCCTTGGGAGATTGAAAAGGTCCGCACCACATGTCCCTATTGCGGTGTGGGGTGCCAGATGGATCTCAACGTCAGCGAGGGAAAGATTATCAAGGTCACCACCGACCGGGAATACGGCAAACCCAACGAAGGAATGCTCTGCTCGAAGGGGCGTTTCGGGATGAACTTTGTCGACAGCCCCGACCGCCTGAAAACCCCCCTCATCCGCAAGAACGGGGAGCTCCAGGAGGCGACCTGGGATGAGGCCTATGATTATATCGCGAAGAAACTGACCGCCATCAAGAAGAAGAGCGGGCCCGACAGTATCGCCGGACTCTCATCGGCGCGGGTTACCAATGAAGAAAATTACCTGTTCCAGAAATTCATGAGGGCGGTGATCGGAACGAACAATGTCGATCACTGCGCCCGTCTCTGACACTCCGTCACGGTAGCCGGTCTGGCTGCCACATTCGGATCAGGGGCCATGACAAATTCGATAGATGAGATAGAATGCGCGGATGCGATCCTCGCCATCGGGACCAACACGACGGAAAACCACCCGGTGATCGGATCGTGCGTGAAGAGGGCGGTCCGCAGGCGCGGGACGAAGCTCATCGTGATCGATCCCCGGAAGATCGGTCTGGTGGATTACGCCACTATCTGGCTGCGTCCACGGCCCGGCACGAATGTTGCCGTTCTTAATGGGCTCATGAACGTGATCATCGAGGAGGGGCTCTACGATAAGAAATATGTGGCGGATCGCACCGAGGGATTCGAAACGATGAAAGAAACGCTGGCGAAATACACCCCCGAGCACGTCTCGGAGATCACCGGTGTACCGGCCGAAAAGATCAGAACGGCCGCGAGCCTGTACGCCCAGTCGAAAAGTGCTTCCATCCTGTACGCCATGGGGATCACTCAGCACACGCACGGCACCGATAACGTCAAGTCATGCGCGAATCTGGCGATGCTGTGCGGCAACGTCGGAATTGAAGGGGGCGGCGTCAATCCCTTGAGGGGACAGAACAACGTCCAGGGAGCCTGCGATATGGGCGCACTCCCGAACGTCTTCCCGGCCTATCAACAGGTCGCCAGCGACGAGGCACGGGCAAAGTTCGAGAAGGCATGGAATGTTTCCCTCGCCCCGCGACCGGGGCTGACGATCATGGAGATCATGGATGCCGCCCACAGGGGAGATATGAAGGCCCTGTACATCATGGGAGAAAATCCGATGATCTCGGACCCCGACCTTTCCCACGTGGAAGCAGCATTGAAGAATCTCGATCTCCTCGTCGTGCAGGACATATTCCTCAATGAAACGGGCCGGTTCGCCCATGTGGTGCTCCCGTCCGCCTGTTTCGCCGAGAAAGACGGGACCTTTACCAACACGGAGCGGCGGGTCCAGCGTATTCGAAAGGCCGTCGACGCTCCCGGCGAGGCACGGGCCGACTGGCAGATTATCTCCGAGCTGTCAACGCGGATGGGATACGCCATGAGCTACGCCTCAGCCGAAGAGATCATGGACGAGGTCACCACCGTGACCCCCAGCTACGGAGGGATCACCTACGAACGCATCGAAAAGGAAGGCCTCCAGTGGCCCTGCCCCAATGCGGATCATCCCGGGACGAGATACCTGCACAAGGACAAATTCTCCCGGGGTCTGGGGCTGTTCTCGGCAATCGATTACCGGCCGTCGGACGAGGTCCCGGATAAGGAATACCCATTCTTCCTCACCACCGGGCGCGTTCTCTACCACTTCCACACGGCAACCATGACCCGCAGGAGCGAGGGCCTCGTTGAGAGGTATCCCGAGAGTCTGGCGGAGATCAATCCGAAAGACGCGGAAAAGCTGGGGATCAAGGATGGCGATTTCATGACTGTCACATCGAGGCGGGGCAGCCTCAAGGTGAAAGCCGGCGTGGTCGACACCCCGCCCGAGGGCACGATCTTTATGAATTTTCATTTCAGTGAAGCCGCCGTGAATCTTCTGACCAACCCTGCGCTTGATCCTGTGGGTAAGATCCCCGAATACAAGGTCTGCGCGGTGAAGGTGGCAGCCGCATAGCGCGTTTATACAGATTATCTGAAAGGAGACAGAACCATGCCTCGATGGAAGTACAAAACAAGTATCGTTGATCTGAACTCCGTTGTACCACCCGATTCCATCTCCTGTGACAATACAGGTACCTGTATTGTCGACGGCATACCCGGCGGTGAGGACCCGTTCAAGGGTATCCTCGATAAAGAGGGAGAAAGCGAATGGGAACTGGTCCAGTGCCAGACCCACGGTGGAAAACTCCTCTGTATCTGGAAAAAAGAGGTCAAGGAGGCCTTCGCCAGTTAGGGTGAATCCGCATTGTTCTCCCTCGTATGCACGATGCCATTCTAAAACATCTGACAAGGGGTGGCGTAGGTCTGCGCACAATTCGCACAGACTGTTAAAAAGATGAAAAAATGCCCGCGGATAGCGGACAGGGCACAGACAAAATTTATACATATGGAGGAGGTATTTATTCATGGCTTTCAACCCCCCGGCCAAAGTGGTCGCTCTCGTCGGTACAGCGGGAGTCGGCAAGGCGAAGCTCTCAATCTTTAACCTGCTACTCAGGGGATTCATGGCTGGCGCGTACATCGCCATCGGAGGGGCGCTGTGCACCGTATGCATCACGGGCATTGCGACGCCGGGAATTTCCAAGCTCGTCGGTGGCGCCGTCTTCCCCGTGGGCCTCATCGCCATCGTTCTGACCGGTATGGAGCTCTTCACCGGTGACTGCATGATCGTTCCCATGGCTGCGATGATGAAGAAGGTCACCTGGGGAGCGGTGATGCGGAACTGGGTGTGGGTATACATCGGCAACCTGGTCGGTTCTCTGGCCTACGCATACCTCATGGCGGTGGGCCCCTTCGTGAGCGGACAGGCGGATGGCACCATGGCAGTCAACGCCTTCGGCATGAGCGCGGTCGGCATAGCGGTGGGAAAAATTCTCGGCTACAAGGCCGTCGGCGCCGCCGGGCTCTGGTCCTGCTTCATGAAGGCGATCGGTTGTAACTTCCTAGTCAATATTGCCATCCTTCTCGCCATCACGGCCGATGACGTAATCGGGAAGTTCTTCGGCATCTGGTTCCCGATCATGGCCTTCGTCTCCACCGGGTTCGAGCACTGCGTGGCCAATATGTATTTTCTGCCGGCCGGGAAGTTTCTCTGCGACTGGTATCCGGCGGTTATCGCGAAACAGGGCGGACTTCTCCTTGCCAACGGGGGGCTTTCCTGGTCCGATGTGTGGATCTGGAACCTTATCCCCGTTTCGATCGGAAACATCTTCGGCGGGTTCCTCTTCATCGGGGTTACGTATTTCCTGATGTTCAGAAAGGACCTGCCCGCCGAATAGAGGGGAACGGATGTCGGCACTGGCCTGGGTGGTCTTTATTATCTGTGCGGCGGCAGTCGCCCTCCGGTATGCCTCGACGGGCGATTCGCGTTTTCTGCTGTACGCCATCCCCGCCCTGATACTTCTCTTGGTCATCCCCATGGTGCTGGCGTGGATGAGCCGCCGGAGTTTTGCACAGGCACAGGAACAGTTTGAACCGCAGGCGCGGGCGTGCATGATTGGAAACATAAATCCGGCACTGGTCGGCGAAGTGGTCCAGATATCGGGGGAGGTCCTGAGGATCAGTTTCAGGTGGCTTAACAGACCTCACTTTCATATTAACGATGCCACGGGGCAGATGCGGGTCATCATGTTTACCGCCCCTTCAAACAGGGTGGCTGCGGGAGACAAGGTGGAGGCCGTCGGGATTGTGATGAAATACCCGCTGACAAAAAACCGGTTCGTCATATCGGCTGTCAGCGTCAAACGAATTGAACAGTAAGGAGAACATCATGGACGGAAGAGAAGGAAGATGCGCATTCGGATTTCTTTTGCTTGGACTGACCCCTATTCTGGCCACTGCGGGAGGAGCGGGTCTGGGAATCATCGTCTTCGCTGCGGGATTGCTCATCGCAACCTCCGCGGCATTCGCCTGAGGGAACAGTGCCTTAACGGGGGAAGTGGCCGGGGGCAACCCGCGCTATTTCCCCCGTACCGCTTGAAAGATCTTCAGGGCGTCCTCTATCTCCTTTTTGCCCACCTTCCCCTTCCATGCCCTTGTGTTGTCGAGGAGATATTCCGACATCCTACCCGCCATGCAATCCGGGCAGAGATGCACCATCTTCATGCTCTCCATATGCCGGACGACGGATAACAGATCGGACAGCTCACGGCAAAAAAAGCACCTGTCAGGCCTGTCGTCCTCATGGCGTTCGTAGTATCCCTCATCGTAACACTTCATTATCGGCACCAGTATGTTGAGCGGACCGGGTGGAAAAGCAGGATGTTGATGTTCCTCACGGACGATACTCCTGTCACCGTGGGAACCTTAGGGAGAAAGTCGTCCCCCTCCCCTCCTCTGATGAAACCTCTATTTTCCCCCCGTGGGCGTCCATGATTCTCTTGCAGAAAGTCAATCCCAATCCGGACCCTTCGATGTGCTCCCCTCGTTCCTTCACCCGGTAAAACGGCTCGAATATGAAAGGAATCTTATCTTTGGGGATCCCTCTTCCCGTATCGGAGATGGCCACATGGACATGGTAATCATCATGCCGGGCGCGAACGGATATGGTACCTCCGGCAGGGGTGTACTTTGTCGCGTTCCCGATAATATTCACAAAGACCCTGACAAGGCTTTCCCTGTCCCCGGTTATCGGGGGCAGCCCTTCCGGGATATCGCTCTCCAGAACGATCCCTCTCCGTTCACAGAGCGGGGTTATATCATCGATGCTGCACAGAAGAATATCGGCGATATTGAGGATTCCTTTGTCCCGTATCAGCGTCCCTTCTTCTATCTGGCGGATATTAAGCCAGTGCTCAACCAGATCTTCCAGATTCCGAATCCGCCGCTCACACCGTTCTATGATCTGTTTCGCCTCATCGCTCAGGCAATCACCTGCCACTACCTTGAGTGACTCCAAGCTCTGCTGAACGGTCACCAGGGGGGAGCGCATCTCATGGCTGACAAAGGTGATAAAATCTTTTGCCATCTCCTCCTGGGCGGCCCGCAGGCGTTCCGCCTCTACGACTAGTGCATGATGGTCAAGGCCTCTCTTTGTAACAGCCCTGAGCTGATCGGGGGTAAAGGGCTTGGGGAGATAGTCATAGGCCCCCCGTTTCATCGATTCCACCGCCGATACGATAGAGGCATATCCCGTAATAACAACAAGAACGATATGAGGAATCTCGGCCAGCAGGATATCGATGACCTCCAGGCCTGACATGCCGGGCAGGTTCAGATCCACGAAAACCAGGACCGGCTTTCTTTCCCTGGCAATTCTGATCCCTTCCGACCCTTCCCCCGTCGTGATGACATCGTAGCCTGACTTCTCAAGGACCTGCCGGCACCCATCACGGATTGTCTCCTCATCGTCGATAATCAGGACAAGACCTTCTTGGCTTTCATACGACATGGGCTTTCACCCCAGGAGTGCTTTGACGTGTTTTATCAGATCGTCCGCCTTCACGGGTTTGTGCAATATGAGATCCACCCGGGGAAATTGCTCAGAAGGCTCAAAGGACTGGTACGGACCCTGAAGATCAACCCCGCTCAGAATGATCAGCGGCAGATCTTTTCCCTCTTCCATGGCACGAACCTCGGAGATCACGCTAAACCCCTCTCCCCATGTCTCCATCATCATATCCACAATCGCCAGATCGGGACCGGCGGACCGTACCGTATCAACGCCGGCCTTGCCATTCTCCGCCGTAAGCACCTCGTATCCGTTTTTCTCAAGGATCAGCTTGGTCGCCATCAAAAAATCCCTGTCATCATCTATGAGAAGTATCTTTCTCTTCTCGGCCATGACTCGCCACCTCCTTTATTGTTAGTATAGTCGAACAAAGCAAATCCGGTGCCATACAGGTAAAGAGCTGTAATACATCGATAAAGTATCCACATTCTCTCTAAACCGTTGCTCACGGCGGGGAACGATGACCCATCCAGGGGGAGAATAGCCCCATCAGGCCACTGGATCATTCCGTATGGCCAGCGGAAGCAAAGAGGGCACCCGGAAGTAAGATCTTGTTTATTCGTCCGGGTCGATACCGTAATTCCTGATCTTCGACCGGAGCGTCTTTCTATCGATGCCGAGGAAGTCCGCTGTCTTCCCGATCCGGTAATCAAAGTGCTTCAGCGCCCTCGTTATATGTTCCTTCTCCACATCTACAAGGGTCATCCGCCCGGTATGGACATTGCCCACCGGAACCTGCACGCCTGTTTCCTGACCGTAGTAGAGGATATCGGTGAGATCGATTGTTTCATTGTCGCAGAGAACGGAGAGGCGTTCCATCGTATTCTTCACTTCCCTCACATTTCCCGGCCAGGTATAGGCAGTGAGAGATCGCTGCGCCTCCCGGGAGAATTGCCCCTCCCTCCCCTTATGCTTCTTTGTGTAAAGGTCCAGGTAGTGCTGCGCGATAGGGAGGATATCGGACGGGTGTTCCCTGAGGGGTT
The DNA here is from genome assembly GCA_964487805.1 of uncultured Syntrophaceae bacterium. GTDB lineage: Bacteria > Desulfobacterota > Syntrophia > Syntrophales > UBA2210 > UBA6078. The sequence continues at coordinate 8,822 of CAZAST010000007.1, read as the reverse complement.
GAAGCTCTATGGGAACGACGGATATGCGGTAAAAGAGATCCTCCCTGAACTGGCCTGAGGATACCAACGCCCGCAGATCCCTGTTTGTCGCCGCGATGAGTCTCACGTCGACCCTGTCGGCCTTCGAACTACCGACCCGCGGGACCTCTCCCTCCTGAATAACCCGCAGCAATTTTGCCTGGGTGGCCAGCGAAAGGTTGGATATCTCGTCCAGAAAGAGCGTCCCTCCGTCGGCCATCTGAAACCGTCCTTCACGGGACTGTTCCGCGCCGCTGAAGGAACCCTTTACATGACCGAAGAGTTCGCTCTCCATCAGATTTTCCACAAGGGAGGAGCAGTCGACGGGGATAAAGAGCCGCTCGCCCCTGACACTGAGCCTCTGTATCGCTCGGGCCACCAGCTCCTTCCCTGTGCCGCTTTCTCCCGTGATCAGGACCGTGCTGTCCGTATGCGCCACCCTTCTGATGGTGTCCTTTAATTTCACCATGTAGTCGCTGTCACCGATGAGTTCGGCGATATCTCCTTCAGGCAGTGCCTTTTCGGGAGTCTTGAGGGCAGAGGCCGCAGTCCTCCTCAGCTCGGCCGCGCTGAAAGGCTTCGCCAGGAAATCGAAGGCCCCATGCCGCATGGCCTCCACAGCCATCTCGATGGTTCCGTATCCGGTAATGATGATGACGTGCGCCGATATGGCGGATTCCATCTTGAGTTTTTTTAAAATATCCAGACCGCTGATCCGGGGCATCTTCACATCAAGAAATATCACGTCATAGCAGTCTCGGAGCGCCATTTCGAGCCCGCGGCGGGCATCGCCCGTATCATCCACAACGCACTCCATCCGTGAGAGCACCTGCCGGCACCCGTCACGAATGGAATCCTCATCGTCTATAATCAGCGCCCGGCTTTGTTCAGCCAACGGTATCCTCCCTCATTTGGTTCCATGGAGACGTCTCATCCCTCTTCGCGGGAAGAAAAACAAAGAAAGTCGATCCCTGCCCCGGTTTGCTCTCCACATCGATGAACCCGTCATGTTTCCGGACGATCCCGTAGGCAATGGACAGCCCGAGGCCGGTTCCCTTCCCCGGATCCTTTGTGGTAAAGAAAGGCTCAAAGATATGGGACAGGTAGGCCTTGTCGATTCCCTTCCCCGTATCCGATATGGTGATCTTGACGGTGTGGGGACTGGCCAGAAGACAGATCCGCTCCATCTCCGTTTCTTCTTTTTCGCCGGATGGAAATCTGCTGATGAGTTTTGTCTCCACCGTCAACTTCCCCCCTTCGGGCATGGAATCGGAGGCGTTGATAAAGAGATTCAGGAATACCTGTTCCAGTCGCGACCGGTCGCCGTTCACCCGGGGAAGACCATCCGCCAGGACGGTTTCTATCTCTATCCCGTGAAACATGGATTGATCCCTCAGCAGGCTCAGCGATGTCATGAGTACTTCGTTAATATCGAGGGGGACCATCTCTCCCGATGGGGTCCGGGCAAAATCCAGAAGGTTCTGGACGATCTCCCGGCACCGGTTTGTCTGGTAGATGATCTTGTTCAGATTTTCCCGCGCCGGACTCGATGCGGGGAGTTCCTCCAGGATGAGGTTGCTGTACAGGAGAATGCCGCCGAGGGGATTGTTCATCTCGTGGGCGACACCGGCGGCTATCTGCCCCAGAGCGACCAGCCGCTCGGTCTGGGTGATCTGCTGGTGAGCCTTTTTCAACCGTTCATCGCGATCCCTCAGGGAGCTGACCATATCGTTGAAGGCCTCGTCCAGCATGCCGAAATCGGAGGACTTGTTGCAGGGAAGACGATAATCCAGATCGCCGGTGGCTATGGTATCCGTGGCCTGTTTCAGTATCCGTATCCTCTCTATGATGGTCTGCCCCATGCGGAAGGAGATGATGAAGGCCACAACCATGCCGAGGGTTGTGATACCGAGAAATATCCACAGGGCGTTCAGCCGCATGTCCCTGTATTTCTTTTCCAGTATCCCCACGTAGAGCATCCCTATGATGGTGTTCTCGCTGTTGCATATGGGAACGTACGAACTGAGATACCAGTCGTTGACAACAAAGGCCCTCCCGACCCAGTCTTTTCCCTGTGCCACAACCTGCTCGTACACCTCTTTTGATACGACCGTCCCGATCGCCCTCTCGGCAGTCTCCGTCAGTACGTTGGTGGATATGCGAACCCCTCCCTGGAATATGGTGGCGAATCCCATGTCGAGGTTTCGATATTTTTCGTCGTGGTACAGTGTCTCTTTGATCTTGTCCACCATGGCGTAGTCGCTGTTCAGCAGGATCCCTCCGGCAAGGGCTCCCCGGAGCACGCCACCCTCGTCAAAAACCGGGAAAGCCGCCCTGAGCACCATCCCCTCGGACAGCCGCTCCCGGCTGGTTTCGATCGACTGCGGTGTCTTGATAATTGGAATCGCCAGCCGCTCAGAGAGGAGAGGGTTTTCCTGCTGGATCCGCTCCATCTGGATCAGTTCCGTTGACGACTGGGGAGTCCCATCTTCGAGACACCTCCGTATCACAGCGTCCCACAGGACATTGTCCCCCCTCGCCGCCGGATTGGAAGCACGGTACAGGACAGTGCCTTCAGCATCCACCAGTGAAAGCATGTCCAGAGCTATAAAGGGAGTTTTTCCTTCGCGCCGGGTCTGCCCGCCGCTGCGGATCAGATTTTTCAGATCTTCCAGAGAGAGCATGTTCCCGGACGATATGGCATCGATCAACGGGGACCCGAGAGCAACGGAGCTTACATGGAAGGCCAGGCGTTCGAGGCTGTATCCATAGACGAGCTTCGCCGTGTTGATGTCCTGCTGGACCTTCCTCTGGGCCTCGTTCATGGTGCTGTCGCTGATAATCTTTATCCCCACAAGCGTGGCTACTAATCCGGTGAGGCAGGTGGCGACCAGAAACCCCAGCACGAGTCGTTTCTGCAGTTTCTCTCTGAAGATGTCCCGCAACAATACCCTCGTCTCCTTAGGGGCAGGTGAGACCGTCCCTCACTGTCGTAGCAGGTCTTCCACGTCCTGCCTGTCTATCCCTGAAACGGCGACCCGTTTATTCTTTGATCGGTGTCCGGCGGTAATCCGTATCTGAGATTTTTTTACCCTCAGGATATCCGACAGGAAGCGAATGCACTCCGCGTTAGCCGCTCCTTCGACGGGGGGCGCCGTTATTCTGAGCTTCAGAGCGTCCCCCTGGATACCGGACAGCTCGCACCGGGAGGAACGCGGGATGACCCTGATATTGAAAGCGATTCCGTCCGCGGTCTGATCGATGGGAATCATGATAGGGCGCATCCTTCCCCCGAAAGTCACCGCTATCCGAAGTGCGCGGCCAACTGCAGCATACTTCTCACCAGAAAACTCTGGAGAAACACGATCACCAGGATCACGATAATGGGGGAAAAATCGATCCCGAGGCCCTTGATCGGTATCAGTCTTCGTACCTGGTAGAGGACCGGTTCCGTGGCCCTGTAGAGGAACCGGACAACGGGGTTATAGGGATCGGGATTCACCCAGGTGATGATGGCCCGTATAATGATGATCCACATGTAAATGGTCAGACCTATATCGACAATTCGCGCGAGGGCTTCGATAAAATTACCTATGATAAACATCTCTTCCCCTTTATATTAAAATAAGTTATGAATAGTGACTGCCATCTTAAAAGTCAAGACATGTTTTCCGGAGAGGACGGATGTTCACGTCATACCGCGCAGAAAAGGAGGGTGCTGGATACGATGCCGGAGGAGAAGATATGCATCATAGGAGGAGGAAATATGGGGGAAGCCCTTGCGGGCGGGATTATCGCCGGCGGGCTGGCACGGCCGGAGGACATAACCGTCCATGACATTCGCCGGGAACGGCTCGATCACCTCCGCCATACCCTGCGTGTCGGCATTTCTGATACCGTGAAGACTGCGGTGCAGGACTCCGCCATCATCATCCTGGCGGTCAAACCTCAGAACATGGAGGAGGTGCTACGGGATATCGCCGGAACGGTTTCAAACGGACTTTTCATTTCCATCGCGGCGGGAGTCACCCTCGGATTCATTGAAAGGATGCTGGGAGGTTCAGCCCGTGTCATACGGGTCATGCCGAACACCCCCGCCCTGATTGGAGAAGGGGCGACGGCCCTCGCCGGGGGGAGCAACGCCACGGAGGATGACATTGCCGCGGCCCGCCGGATATTCGATGCCGTCGGCATGACCGTGGTGGTGGAAGAGGATTTGATCGACGCGGTCACCGGGCTGAGCGGGAGCGGCCCGGCTTACGGATTCATTATTATTGAGGCCCTGGCCGATGCCGGGGTGCGCCAGGGGCTTGAAGCCCAAACCGCCCTGAGACTGGCGGCCCAGACCATGCTGGGGGCCGCGAAACTCTGCCTCAAGGGGGAACGGACGCCAGCCCAGCTCACCCATATGGTAACGTCCCCCGGCGGCACCACCATCGAGGGAATCAAGGCGCTTCGGGCCGGGAGGATCAGTGAAACCATCGCCTCGGCGGTGGAGGCCGCAACACGGAGATCAAAGGAACTGGGGAAAAAATAATCATCACAGAGCTGCCGGCTTCCTCTGTGACATCTTTTTCTCCAGAATCCCTCCGATGTGATCGATGAATCCCTCCGTGTTTACCTGCCGGTTATGCGGACCCGGGTCGGCGATTCTCAAGAGGTCGCCGGTCATGATTCCCCCCTCGATCGTTTCCATGACCGCATCTTCGATATTCTGAGCGAAGGCCGTCACCTCGGGGGTCCCGTCGAATTCCCCCCGTTTTTTCAGTCCCCCCGTCCAGGCGAAGATCAGCGCCGTGGAGTTCGTGGAAGTTTCCTCTCCGGCGAGATGCCGGTAGTAGTGCTTCTGTACGGTGCCGTGGGAGGCCTCGTACTCGAAGTACCCCCGCGGAGAAACAAGGACGGAGGTCATCATTGCCAGGCTCCCGTACGCCGAGGCGAGCATATCGGACATGACATCCCCGTCGTAGTTCTTGCATGCCCAGAGCATCCCTCCCTCGGATTTCATGATCCGCGCCACGGCATCGTCGATCAGGGTGAAGAAATATTCGATCCCGGCCTCCTCAAAGGCCCCCTTCCAGCGCGCCTCGTACTCCTCGTCGAATATCTCGCGGAAACGTGCATCGTACGTCTTGGAAACCGTATCCTTCGTCCCGAACCAGAGATCAATCTTCTGGTCCAGGGCGTATGTAAAGCAGGCGGTGGCAAAACTCCGGATGGAAGTGTCCAGGTTGTGGATCCCCTGAATGATCCCCGGCCCCGCAAACTCGTGGATAATAGTGCGTAACGGCTCTCCGCCGTCGCGGGGGGTGAAGACCAACTCGGCGATTCCCGGACCCGATACTCGGATCTCCCTGTTTGCGTAGACATCCCCGTAGGCGTGCCGCCCGATGTGGATCGGCCTTTTCCAGCCGGCGACCGCCGGCCGTATGTTCTTCGCCAGGATCGGCGCCCTGAAGACCGTCCCGTCAAGCATCCCCCGGATAGTGCCGTTGGGGCTGTTCCACTGTTTCTTGAGGCCGTACTCCTCGATCCGATCCGCGTTGGGGGTGATGGTGGCGCATTTGACCCCTACCCCGTATTTCATGATGGCGCGGGCCGCGTCGATCGTCACCTGGTCGCCGGTCTCGTCCCGCATCCTGAGACCGAGATCGTAATAGTCGATCTCCATGTCGAGGTAGGGGAGAAGCAATTTTTCTTTGACCATCTTCCACATCACCCTGGTCATCTCGTCCCCGTCCAGTTCCACCAAAGGGGTTTTTACCCTGATCTTTTCGCTCATTCATCCCTCTCTGTTGGTATTTTTGTTCCTGATCAGCGGCAACACCCCCCCGGCGAGGAGGATCTGCCTCGCCCGCACAGAGAGATCACACACAACCTCATATTCGCTTCCTCGGGTTGTGTTCCTGACAATCAGCGGCTTACCGGCCTCGATCCTCCCGCGGATATCGGGAATCTCCAGGGAGTCTCCCTGCTGCACGGCATCGTAATCGTCTTCGTCCACGAAGGTAAGGGGGGCGATCCCGAAGTTGATCAGGTTTGCCGCGTGTATCCGTTCGAAGGACCGGGCAATGACCGCCATCACCCCCATGTACAGGGGGCAGATGGCGGCGTGTTCGCGCGAAGATCCCTGGCCGTAACTAAGCCCTCCCACGATGATGTTGTGCCGGCCGGCATCTTTCATCTCCCTGGCCCGCGCGTAGAAATCCGAATCAACAACTTCAAACAGATACCGGGAATAGGCGGGAATATTCGACCGGTACTTCATCCGCGCCCCGGCCGGTATGATGTGGTCCGTGGTAATGTTATCTCCCACCTTGATGGTCACCACGCCGGATATCGTCCCGGGAAACGGTTCGCTCGCCGGTGGTTCTCCCATGTTCGGTCCCCGGTAGATCTCGACACCCTCCGGGTCGTCGGGGGGTGGAATGATCATCGAATCGTCGATGAGGAACGCGTCGGGCATGGCTATCTCCGGGTAGGGGATCCCCATCTCTCGAGGGTCCGTGACCCTGCCGGTTATCGCCGCGACTGCCGCCGTCTCCGGGCTGACCAGGTAGACGTTGGCGTCCTTCGTCCCCGACCTGCCGAGAAAGTTCCGGTTGCTGGTCCTGAGAGAGACAGCCCTGCTCTGAGGGGACTGGCTGTTCCCAATGCAGAATCCGCACGCGTTCTCTTCCAGCCTTACCCCTGTCTCAACAAGATCGGCCAGGGCTCCGTTTCTCGCAAGCATTGCCACCACCTGCCGGGAGCCTGGTGCCAGGATGAAGCTGACCCCTGGGTGAACCTTCTTCCCCTTCAGGGTCTTCGCGACAACCATGAGATCCCGGTATGACGAATTGGTGCAGGAGCCGACGCAGACCTGGTGCACCTCCATCCCCTCCAGATCATTGACGGATCTTATATTGCCGGGGCTGTGCGGGGTCGCCGCCAGGGGAACCAGTTCGGAGAGGTCGATGTTTACGACCTTCGAGTACGGGGCGTCCGTATCCGCAGCCAGTTCTTCCCATTCCCCCTCCCGCCCCTGGGCCCTGAGGAACCGCTGCGTCTCCTCATCGCTGGGGAAGATGGAGGTTGTAACACCGCACTCCGCCCCCATATTCGCGATCGTCGCCCGCTCAGGCACACTCAGCATGGGGATTCCGGGGCCTCCGTACTCAAAGACGCGACCCACATTCCCCTTCGTCCCGAAGATTTCCAGGATTTTGAGGATGATGTCTTTGGCGCTCACCCAGGGCCGGAGTTTCCCCGTCAGGATGATTCCGACCACCTCAGGACAAGTCAGATAGAAGGGATGCCCTGCCATGGCCAGGGCCACGTCCAACCCGCCCGCCCCGATGGCGATCTGTCCCATGCCTCCCCCCGTCGGAGTATGGCTGTCGGAGCCCAGGAGAGTGGTCCCCGGCCTGCCGAATCGTTCAAGGTGGACCTGGTGGCAGATCCCGTTTCCCGCACGAGACAGGAAGACGCCGTACCGGACGGCCACGCTCTGGAGATACCGATGGTCGTCCGCGTTCTCAAACCCGATCTGCACGGTATTGTGATCAATATAACTTACCGAACAATCCGTCCGCACCCGGTCAATCCCCATGGCCTCGAACTGCAGAAAGGCCATCGTCCCGGTGGCATCCTGCGTGAGGGTCTGGTCGATGCGGACCCCGATCTCACTGCCCGGCTCATAGATGCCCGCCACGAGGTGCCGTTCCAGTATTTTCTGCGTGAGGGTCTTGCCCATGTACCCGTCCTCCCTCAGATCGCCTCGATTGTTGAGGGGGGCTTGGACGCGATGTTGTACGTGACGCTGACAACACCGGGGATCTCGCGGATGATGTCGCCTGCAATCGCTTCGAGGGTCTCAAAAGAAAGACGGGTGGGGGTCGCGGTCCGCGCGTCGACACTGTCCCAGCAGCGCACCTCGATCTGCCGACCGAAGTCGCGCTTCCCGTCGCGCATCCCGGTCACCCGGTCCTCGTGGAGGATCGCCATGTACTGAAAGGCTCCGCTGCCCTTGAGAAGTCGCTCGACAATGAGGTTCGCCTTCCTGACCACCTCGATCCGCTCCGGCGTCACCTCCCCGATAACGCGCGCAGCGAGGGCCGGTCCGGGGAAGGGGATGCGGTTGAAGAGTTCGGTCGGGAGTCCCAGCGCCTCGCCGACCTTCCGCACGCCGTCCTTGCGGAGCTGAATGAGGGGTTCGAGGATGCGGTAGCCGAAGGCCTTCTGCGGATCAATGCCCAGCTGTTCGAAAACGTTGTGCTGCCGCTTGATCCCCGCCACGGTCTCGTCGATATCGGTCAGGATCGTCCCCTGGAGGAGGCATTTCGCCGCGCTTTCCCTGACGATGCGCCCGAAGACGTCCCGATAGAAGGTCTGGGTGATCGCCTCGCGCTTTTCTTCCGGATCGGTAATCCCCTTGAGAGCGGCGAAGAACTCATCCCGCGCATCGACCACCTCGACCGTCACCCCGAGCTTCCGGAAGAATCCGACCACCTGTTCGGCCTCCCCCTCGCGCATGATTCCGTTTTCGACGAAAATAGTCCTCAGGCGGTCTCCCAAAGCCTTATGCCCGAGCATGGTAACGGCCGACGAATCGACCCCCCCGGAGAGGGCGTTGATCGCCGTGGTATCCCCCACGGCCTCTCTGATCTCTTCGACCTTTTCGTTAATGAATTGTTCCGTGTTCAGATCCTGAACGGTTATCTCCTTAGCCATGTATGCCTCCGTTTTCTCCGGTAGTTTTAAATCCCGTTCCCCACTGTGTCGTGCCTGACGGTTCGGCTGATTTTCCCCGGTGAATTTATTTT
>CAZAST010000006.1:0-26209 GCA_964487805.1 uncultured Syntrophaceae bacterium | reverse complement strand
GTTCCTCGGCCTCCGGGATATTAGGGGTGATTACACAGGCCAGCGGCAGAAGCCTGTCGATCAGGGTCTTCTTTGCTTCCTCGCGGATCAGCATCGCGCCCCCCTTGGCCACCATCACGGGATCGACCACGAGCTTTTCTATCCCGTATTGTTCGATCTTTTTTGCGACGATCTCCATGATCTCCGAGCTGGAGAGCATTCCCGTCTTCGCGGCGTCGACGCCGATGTCGGTGGCCACCGCGTCGAACTGCTGCTCGATAAAGTCGGGGGGAATCTCGTGGATTCCGTGTACCCCCAGCGTGTTCTGGGCCGTCAGGGCGGTGATCACGCTCATCCCGAACCCGCCGAGGGCCGTGATCGTCTTGAGGTCTGCCTGTATTCCGGCGCCGCCGCCGGAATCGGACCCCGCTATGGTCAATACCCGTGCTACCGTCATCTTCTCTCCTCACAATCCGTACCCCTCCCTGCCGGGAAGGGTTATAATTTCCAGCTGTCGATAATCGCTGCGGATCAGCCGCAAGCGGATGGGCAAGCTTGTTTACAATTTCATGGAATACTGGTACGCTTCTTTTTCTATTTCTGTTTTGTTGAATGTTTTTGCCACAAAAACCAATACATAGAACACCGATTTTAATGCTTCATCACATAAAGCATAATTCTTGAGCTTTTCTAAATCAGATGGAGTGCCACTAATATTGAAACTCATCGAATCTTTATTTCCGCCATACATCTGCATAATATGGGCATAACTTGCGTGAACATATCCAGAAAACGTTTTGTATATTCTTTTTAGTCTATCAAGGTTTTTACTATCTTGTGTTTTGGTCAGAGTCCTAATCATTGCACTATGGATTTTCTTGGTTTCAACAGAGCTCTCTTTCGAGATATTATGATTATCAATTGTGCGAGAAAAAAATTCTTTCAAGAATTGTTCGACAGTAGATGAAATCTCTGGATATTTTTCTAGCATGAAATATATTTCAGAAACACAGTCTGATAGACACCTGTAAAGTACCCCAAGATCAACAAATAGTCCTTTTCCGCAAAGCAACTTCATTGAATATAGAATTTGCGCTGATCTAATAAGTTTAAGAATACAAGCTACTTCAATTGAATTGGTCGGGTATTCAAAGACAGATTTATTCTCAACCCATACAGGGTTTCCGATAGTATCTATTCGCAATCTTTCTATAAGTGATTCTAATGTAATAATCATAGTCACTTTCGTCACCTTAACCAAACTAACCAAAGTTATCTATTTTGTTTATGCTCTGAAGGGTCCGTATCACCAGGAGATATCCCGATTCTACCGTGATCGTTCCTCGCGCTCCGGTCAGGCGGTTGCTGATGCCGTAGGGAACGCCGATCTCCATTATAGCACCGGCGAGGGGGTATTCGAATCCGTCCAAGGTGATCCCCCGGATATCGGAAGAGAGGGGGAGAAGGGAAATCGTATCCCCTTTCCTGCCCTCGATCGCGCATGAATCGTTCATAACAAAGAGTTCGCACCCCTCGTCCACGATCCTCGTATCGATCCCCCGTTTTACACACATCACCAGGAGGGAGATATTCGCCAAAGCGTGGTCGATCCTCCCGCCGAGGGCGCCGAATATCCGTATCTTGTCCGGGGTCATTTCGAAGGCGCACTCGAGTGCGATCTGGGTGTCGGTCTCGTCCTTGCGCTCGGGATGCCTGACGATCCGGCTTCCCTTCTCTTCAAAATATGACAGGGTTTCCTCTCTGATTGAATCCATGTCTCCCACGATCATATCGGGAACCCTGCCGATCTCGCGCATCCTCTCAGCCGCCCCGTCTGTACAGATAATCATCGGGTCGTCAGACCGGATGATCTGATCAGCAAGAAACCCGGTATCGCGGATGGCTCCGTTCGATACCACAAAGACCGTCCTTCCCATGGATTCCTCTTCTCGCGTCCAAAACAAAAGGGCGTACCCGGTGTGGATACGCCCTCAAAAGATATTCGAATCTTTCTCCCTGCGCTGGCATTACCCAGATCCGGTTCAAAGGGTATTATCTCAGCCCGGGACCGCCGCCCCCCGAGCACCCCTGAATGCTATGGTTACCTTTCTATTCCAGATGCTCCTGAAAAGCAAGAAAAACTGCTCCTTTTTTAACCATCTGGTATGAGGTGCTATATTCAAGCCGATAAGCTCTGTCGAGAGAAAGTTGAGGTAATCATTGCCCCGAGTCTGTCAAGGCGGCGTTTCGGTATTTCTTGTTGGATTGCATACGCGCGAGCTGCGATTATGCCTCTTGGCTCTTTGCATGGTCCGCCATCTCTAACGGATGTTCGCTGTGCAGCCTGGCCGTTTTCCCGGTTTTAACGTCCTCAATTATCAAGTAAAAGCAGGGGACCAGGATCAGTGTGATCAGGGTCGCAAAGAGGATTCCGAAGCCGAGGGATATGGCCATGGGAATCATGAAGCGGGCCTGCCGTGAGCTTTCCAGCATGATGGGGGCCAGTCCGCCGAATGTGGTCAGCGATGTGAGGAGAATGGGGCGGAAACGGCTGATAGCAGCGGTGTGGATCGCGTCGTGCCCATCCGCGCCCTGTCTTCGCTGACGGTTGGCGAAATCAATGAGAACCAGCGAATCGTTGACGACCACTCCCGAGAGGGCCACGATACCGAAGAGACTCATCACGCTGAGAGAATACCCTAGGAGGAGGTGCCCTAAGATGGCGCCCACTATTCCGAAAGGGATGCTTACCATGATAATCAGCGGCTGGATGTAACTTTTGAAGGGTATGGCCAGAAGGGCGTATATGACGAGCATGGCGAGCATGAGCCCCATGAAGAGGCTTCTCATGCTGTCCGAAAGATCGGCCTGATGTCCCTCAAAACTGTAGTCCAAGCCCGCGTATTTCCGTTTCAGCTCGGGCAGCGTCTCCGCTTTGAGTGTACCCACAATGTGGCTCGCCTCGCTGGGGGGGGTAATGTCCGCCGTGACGGTGATAATCCGCCGCCCGTTCCTGCGTTCTATCTCCGTATATGCCCGTCCCCGCTCCATATCGACGGCTTCCTGCAATGGGACTTCCCGGCCGGTGGGGGACCTGAGCATCAGCTCTTCGAGGTTGTATTCCGAGACCCGCTCGCTCTTGGGAAGTCGCACCATGACCTTGACCTCGTTGCGTCCGCGCTGCTGGCGCAGGACTTCAGTTCCATAAAAGGAACTGCGCACCTGGCCGGCTACTTCCCGGGCTGTCAGACCGAGGGCCCGTCCTTCCGGACGGATCGTGAAATCAAACTGCTCTTTCCCCGGAACGAACCCGTCGTTAATGTCCTTTACCTTGGGAAAATGACTGAGCGCTTCCGCCAGTTCCTCTCCGGCCGCCTCGAGGACCGCTAAATCACGGTGGCTTAATTCTATGGACATGGCCGCCATAGATCCGGGGCCGCCGGCATCAGATTTGAATGAAAGGGTTTCCAGTCCGGCAATCGCGCCTACCTCACTGCGCCAGGCCTTCACGAAATCGCCTGTTTCCATGGGGCGCTCGTCGGCCGGGGTGAGAAAGACGCGCACCCTACAGGTATGGCTCCCCGACGTATTGTTGACAGTGGTTCCGATCTGGGAATAGATTCCCGTGGCCAGCTTTTTCCCTCCGTTTTTATCAGCGATCTTCTGCGCCGCCTGCACCAGCAGTGCCTGTATGGCCTCGGTCTTTTCGACCGACGAGCCGTAGGGGAGGGCGAACTCTACCTGGGCAAAGTCAGATTCGATCCGCTCCATAAGGGTGATTCCCATACGGCCGCTTTTCACATAGATCAGGGTCACCATCAGTATCCCGATACCGATGGCGATTGTCAGATACCGCCACACAAGGGCGCGGTCCAGGAAGGGACCGTATCGTTCTCTTACCAGAAGGGTGAAGCGGTTGCTGAAGCGTTGCTGTATTCCATGCACCCATGCCATAACCGCCCCGTCAGGTTTTTCGCTTCGATGCCCCAGGTGTGCCGGAAGGATAAAAAGGCTTTCAACCAGAGAGATGACAAAGACCGTAATCACAACGATGGGGACCGCCCTGTATATCTTTCCGGGAATTCCCGGCACAAAGAGAAGGGGCGCAAAGGTGACAATGTTGGTCAATATGCTGAAGGTGACCGGCATGGCGACATCGCGCACCCCGGCGATGGCCGCCTTTCGGAAGGAATATCCCCGTTCGCGGTAGGAATAGATGTTTTCACCCACCACAATGGCGTCATCCACGACGATCCCGAGCGCCACGATGAAGGCGAACATGGACATCATATTGATGCTAACCCCGAGACTGGGGAGAAAGAGGATCGATCCGAGAAAGGAGATGGGGATCCCCATGGTGACCCAGAAAGCCAGGCGCGCCTCCAGAAAAAGGCCTAGGAGGATCAAGACCAGCGCGAGCCCCATGTATCCATTGTTCAGAAGAAGGGTGAGACGCTGGCGGTAGACGTCCGACTGGTTTCTCAGGACATCGATGCTGATCCCGGGGGGAAGGTTGTGACGCCATTCATCCAGCTCTTTGAGAACGGCGCTGGCAACGGAAAGAGGTGTTTGCTCGCCCACCCGATAGACGTCAAGCATAATGGCTCGTTTGCCGTTGTAGAGGGCGTAGGTGTCCGTGTCCTCGAATCCGTCGATTATGGTGGCGATGTCTTCGAGCAGGACGCGCGTGCCGTCGCTGGAGGAGATAATGGGGATGCGGCCGAACTCCTCGCCGTAGTCACGGCGTTCCGTCATGCGCACCAGGATCTCACCCGCAGTCGTTTTGATGCCCCCGCCGGGGAGTTCGACGGCCGCCTGTCGCACCTTTGCCGCCACATCGCCAATGGTCAAGCCGTAAGCCCGCAGTTTATCCTGCGAAACCTCGATGCTGATCTCCAGAGCCCGGATGCCCGAGAGGTCCACCTGGGTGATTTCAGGGTTCTGAAGGAGCCTGTCCCGAATCTCTTCGGCCTTCTCGCGGAGAACCCGTTCATCGTGATCTCCGTAAAGAGCGAGGGAAATGACCTGTCTGCGATGAGAAAGGATTTCTATCCGGGGGTCTTCGGCCTCTTCGGGAAAGGACGTGATCCGGTCCACCTCGCTCTCGATATCGCGGGCCAGTTTCTGGATATTGTATCCCTCGATCATTTCGACCAGAACGGTGCCGGCCCCTTCCCGTGCCCTTGAGGTAATTTCGTTGATGCCCTCCAGGCCGGAAACCGCCTCTTCCACGGCGAGGATGATCCCCTGTTCGACCTCTTCAGGGCTTGCTCCCGGGTAGGTAACAGTGACGTTTACATAGTCCAGATCGAAATCGGGGAAGACCTCCTGCTTGATCTGGGTGGCCCAGATGAAACCGCCTACAAGAAAAACCACCATGAGAAGGTTGGCGGCAACGGAATTGCCCGCCATCCAGGCGAGGGGACCTCTCTTGTTGTTTCGTTCGTCTGTTGTCATGATTTTTCCGGCACCTGCTTGCGATTCTTATCCGGTCTCGACGCGGAGGTTTCCACCGTCGGCGTATTGACCATGACCTTCATCCCCTGGACCGGAGCGGAGAGGCCGGTCATGATGATCCTTTCGCCATCACGCAGATCGTTTCTTACAAGCACCGTTTCCTCTCCCCGCCAAGCAATATCGACGGCCCGTATATCGAGGGTATCTCCGTCGCCTATCACCCAGACATACGTGCCGTCCCGCAAGGCCGAGCGGGGGAGGACGACGACATCGTTTAATTCGGGGCCTTCGATCTCGACGCGAACATATTCACCGATCAGGAGGGGAGGCATGGTCTGGTCCGGGGAGTCGAGGTCGAGCGGATCGTCGACCGCGATGAGGATGCGGGCCATGCGCCCCTCCTCCTCAAGGTCTCCGAGAAGTCTCACGACGGTCCCCTTCCGCTCGGAGCCGGACGCGTTTCCGTAAAGGATACGCGTTTTAGACCCCTGATCCTTCCCGCCCGAGGGGATAGCGATCCATTTGAGGCGGTCGACCGGTACGGAGGCGCGCACCAGGTACTGATCCGTCCCCACCAGCTCGGCGAGCTGGTCCTGGGAAGAGGCGCGGGAACCCAGATCAACATTCTTTGTTCGCACCATACAGTTAAAGGGGGCGCGGACGACGGTACGGGCGAGGTCCAGTTCGGCTTTTTGCAGGGCGGCACGGGCTGCTTCAAGATCCGCCTGCGCCTTTTCGAGATGAGGTTTGCGCAGGGCCAGCTCGGAATCGACCGGGTTGTGAGTGACCCCTTTGTTCAAAAGTTCCCATTCCCGTTTTGCCACATCCTGGCGCCCCATCTCCAGCTTGAGGGCATACTCGGCGTTCACGAACTGGCTGTGTTTCTCCGCTAGGGCAAGGCGATAATCCCGGTCATCGATCCTGAGGATCTCCTCTCCGGCTTTGAGATGTCCTCCTTCCGTGAAGTGAGAATTTATCTTGACCACATCCCCGGCGACCTGAGATTTCAGCGTGATATCCCTTGCCGGAATGACGCTTCCCATGGCCCGGATCATAACTCGCTCCGTTGTGTGTCGAACCGTCAGGATATCCACCAGCGGCGCTTCGCGGACCGGGCGGGCCCTGCGCGCCTTGGGGGCGGTACTGTTCATATAGAAGGTGGCAGCAGCGGCAATGATCAGAACGGCGACGGGAAGCACAATCTTAAGCGATTTTCGACCGGGTATCTGCTTTTTCTCTTTCATGGAAGGTTCATCCTTTAAGATCCTTGAGATTTTCTGTTTTCTTCAGACCTCCCTCGGGGGTCAGTCTGTCGGTCCACGTGCCGCCCAGAGCGCGGTGCAGGGCTATCCGGGTGGCCAGCAGATCGGCCTGCCGTTTGACAAGATCGAGATCGAGAGATTGTTTCTTCAGGAGCTGTGTCAGAACGGGGAGGTAATCGTCGATTCCCTTGAGGTACCGCTCCCGGGCTTCGTCGAGGGCGCGCCCCGCAGCCTCGATCTCCGCTTGAAGCGCCTTGATATGGCCGCGCTTTTTCTCTTCGCTGATCAGGGCGTCTTCAACCTCCTTGATCGCCGTGTACACCGTCCGCCGGTAGGCGGACAGGTTTTCATCGGCCACCGCCCGCAGACGATCCACCTCCGCCGCGCGGTATCCTCCGTCGAAAAGGGGTGCTGTCAGATTCGCGGCGAGATTGACCAGCCAGTTGTGGAAAATAAGGTCGATATCGGGTGATTGGTACGCCGCGGAGGCGCTGAGACTGATCGTGGGGAGGCGGTTTGCCCGTGCCGCCGCGACCTGCCAGTCCGCGGCTCGCAGCTTCAACCCAGCCGCCCGCACATCCGGTCGGGTGGCCAGAAGGTCCGCGGGGAGACCGGGTTTTGGAATGTCGGCAGGTTCGGGAAGTTCATTTTTACTGATAGCCAGCTCTGTTCGGGGCGGCTTGCCCAGAAGGAGAGCCAGCTGGTGCATCAGGAGCTGTTCCTGCTCCTCGACGAGGGGGATCTGGGCCTTTACCTGTTCGACCACCTGCCGTTGCTGGTAGACATCGAGGGCGGACACCATCGATTTGCGGTGACGGAGTTCTATCAGCTCCAGATAGGTCTGGTTGATCGCCAACTGTTCCCTGAGGATCTGCTTCTGTCTTTTCTGGGCAATGACATTGATCCAGTTTTCAGCCACTTCAGCGGCGAGGGTCATGGAGGCGGCGTTGAGTTGGTCACGGGTCGCGGTTGCGTCAAGAATGGTGGCTTCCTGTTCGGAACGGATTTTTCCCCAGAGATCAAGTTCATAGCTGCTCGACAGGCCCAGGGAGTAGGTTTCGGTGGATGTGGTTGCCCTGTTGCCGGAACTGCCCTCTGTCCGCTGGCGTTTGTAGGTGGAACCACCAGTGGCGGACAGATCGGGATACAATATCGCGCCTGACCGGACTGCCAGTGCATTCGCCTGCCTCAGGCGGGCCCAGGCCTCTTTGATGGTGAAATTATCCGCCAGGGCTTCCTCGATGAGGGCGTTCAGTTCCCTGTCCCTGAATTCCTCCCACCATCGCTCCGGCCGTTCAGCGCCGGCGGGATAGAGGGAAAAAGTCCGGGGCAGATTGCCTTCAGGCGATGTCCTGGCTGCAGGCCTGAAGGAGGAACATGATGACAGGAAAAAGATCGCCGTGACGATCATCAGAGCCATATGCCATTTCCTGTGTATCATTTTCTCATCCTCGACCCGCGGTACCATATCGCCTTATATATAGTCGCTGCAAACCAGAACGGGGTTACAACCCATCCCGAATTTCGGGACGAGTTACTATATAATAGCTTGAATTTATTGCAAGACATATTTTCTTTGTAACCTTTCCACCGGGACGGGCGACTAAACAGGCAAAGGAAAATTATTTTCCCCACTCATAAAACAGAAATGGAGGAGAACAATGAAATCAGCACGAAAAAGCATAGTGGTATTGTCGGTTATCCTGGCGGTTGTGGTTGCCCTTTCGTCATCGGCCCTGGCCAGAGGGTACGGGACAGGCTGCGGAGGGTGTTGGGCGGGACAAGGCCCTGCCGGGACCCAGTTCGGCCTGAGAGGGGTTATGGGCCTGGATCTTTCCGATACCCAAAGAGATCAGGCTATCAAGATCATGGAAAACCATCAGATCGACAGGATCAAGACGCAGGGAGATCTCCTGAAGGCGCATGACGCACTCAGTAAGGCCCTTCAGGCCGACATGATCGATGAAAAGGCGGTTCGAGATGCCTATAAGAAGGTGTCTTCGCTGCGTGAAGACAGAATCGTGGCGCGGGCGAAGATGGCGAGTGAGATGAAAGCCATCCTGACTCCCGAACAGGTAAAAGTGCTCGATGAACGCGCAGCCGCTGTTTCGGATTGGAAACAATCCCGCCGGGGTTCCGGGAAACAATTTGCCGGAAGACTGTCCGGAGATTGCCCCCGCTGGTAATCCTGTTCTTTTGAAAGCGGGAACGGACGGGCGCCGAATTTCTCTTCCCCGGCCCCGTCCGTTTACCCGTGGCCGTGTACCGGGGGCCGCGGGACTTGGCTAGCGATAATGCGTTGCAAGTTGCGATCCTTTCCGGTTACTATACCGGCCGGCGGAACAAAACAGATCGTGTGAATCGATGGATACTACTCCCAGCAAGCCCGGCGAACGCGAAATCATCCAGCGGATCATCGACGGAGACGCGAATGCCTTCGCGCAGATACTGGCGCGCTATAAGGATTATGTCATGGGCATCGTGAGCAGGCACGTCCCTTACGATCAGATTGAAGAGGTCGCGCACGACGCGTTCATTCGGGCCTATCAATCGCTGGCAACCTTCAGGGGAGACGGCAATTTCAGGCACTGGCTTGCTTCCATCGCGGTGCGGACCTGTTATGACTTCTGGAGGGAACGATACCGGTCGAGGGAAGTTCCCATGAGCTCCCTGACCGAGCGGCACCAGGAGTGGCTGGAGAATGTCATGTCGGACTCGTCGGACCGGGCATTCGACGAGCAGGGAGCGCGCCGGGAGGCAGGTGAGGTGCTTGACTGGGCGCTGGAGCGGTTGTCGGCTGAAGACAGGATGGTGCTGGAACTGGTGTACCTGGAAGGATTACCAGTGCGGAAGGCCGCAGAACTGCTCGGCTGGACCGTGGCCAACGTCAAGGTCAGATCGTTACGGTCCCGGAGAAAACTGAAGAAGATCCTTTCGGGGTCGATGGGAGAGGAGATGCAGTCATGAAAGAACAGATGTCAAGGATCAGAGAAGCACTCGGTGCCGCATACCGGGAAAAGGAATGGTTTTCTACCGATGATCTGTGGGAGACGCGTGTCATGGGACATGTTCGGAGTCTCGGACCCCCAGCATCCCCGCCGCGTTTCTCCGCCCTCTTCGGCCGTTTCGTGTGGCGGCTCGCCCCGGTTGCCTGTGTGTTGATCATAGCACTGACGGCAGGGCTGGTCACCTTTGACTATGCTCCGGAATACGAGATAACCACGGCATTCATGACCGATCCGGTCGTAAGTACCGTGGAGCAGTTCTGGGGGCGATAAGGAGAAAGTGAAATGAGCAATACGCTGAAGGTTTCTATCGGGGTACTCCTTGTGTTCGTTCTCGGGATTCTCGCGGGATCGTTCGGGACGCAGGCTTATCTGAAGTACCGTACTTCCCTTTTCGTGGAGAAAGGTTACGAAGCGCGGGCGGAACGATTCATGGGGAGGCTCGTCCGTGATCTCGACCTCACCCAGGCGCAGCAGGACGAAATCGGCACGATCGTCAGAGAATCACACCGGAAACTGGCTCAGATCAGCCAGCGGTGCCAACCGGAAATACGGGGGATCATAGAACGCGACTTCGCGATGATCCGCCACATTCTCACCGATGAGCAGAGGCAGAAATTCGATCAGCTTCAGAAACGAATCCAGCAGCGGGGCAGACACAGAATGTTGAACCAGCCGCCCCCGCCGGCTGGAGCCCGGTAAAACCAATGCTCAGTTTGTAGCAATTGCGAAGGAGCCTTCATGGATTTTTCTGTCCTTTCCCTTTGATTTACGGATCATCCGACTTTCCTCGGCCCTTAAGGCGCTTTAATCCTCCCCTGTAGTGCTTTCCCTACGTTCCGAAGCACAAATATCAATAAAAGCATCTGGCTTTCCCGGATTAAATACGGTATCTTGCACGGAAAAGATTTTCTGTTTCTTCAAATGCAAACATGCATGATGATATGTCCGTGATGATCGAGGAAGAACGCGGAGTATTGATGCAACGCTAGCTCCTGAAATGTGTGCCTTTCCGGAAACCGGGCGACGATAACCGGGATCTGCCGGACGGATTATAATACAACGGAGTAATCGCCATGAAACTGCGAACCAAGACATCGTTGATTATGGCTGTTATTATAATAGCGGTTTTAGGCATTACCGGAGGTTCATACCTTTACTTTCTCGAGAATTCCCTGAGACATTCCATTTACAACGGCCTGGAAAGCATTACCGATACCTCGTCACAGGCTATTGCGAGATTCCTTGAAGACACGCAGAGGGAGGCGCTGGCCGTCGCGATGGCTCTGGACAAAAAAGCTCTTGAGGAGAAGGACAGCGCCACGATCGAAGAAAAATTGAAGGAAATTTTTGAAGTATTCCCAAAATTTGAAAACGGCATGTTTCTTCTCGATACGGAGGGAAAACTCTGGGTTGATTATCCCATGTATCAGAGGACCCGGGGGGTGGATTTGTCCTTTCGCCCCTACTTCCAGAAAACCATGGAAGGTCAGGCGGGCATTGTAAGCGCCCCGTACCGGTCTGTCAGGACGGGTAACCCGGTCCTGACCTTTACCTCGCTCCTCAGGGGCACCTCCGACCAGGTGCTGGGAATCTTGGGCTGTTCTGTCCAGCTGAGCTCTCCTCTGGCCCTGGAGGGTATCAGACAGACGAAAATCGGCACCTCAGGATTTATCTATGTCTATGATACCACACGGCTTTTGATAATCTATCCCGATAACGACAGGATCCTCAAGCGGGATGTGAAACCGGGTGCGAACAGGCTCTTCGATGCCGCTATAGAAGGTTTTGAGGGGGTTGGCGAGACCGTTGACTCCCAGGGGGTTCCCATGCTTGTTTCCTTCAAACATGTTCCGTCGTCGGATTGGATTGTCGCCGCGCAGCAACCGCTGAGCGAGGCCTTCGCCCCCATCAGGGCGGCCCGTGAACGGATGATGTACGGCATTATTATCGCCGTTATCATAACGGTGTTAATCGTATTCTTTGCCGTTAGGGGGATCACGGGCCCCATATACCGGCTGCGCAGCGCCACCCTTTTCTTTGACGCCGAGAATCCCGAAAGCCACAGTGTGTTCATAAGAGAACTGGAACGAATCAGCCTCAACCAAAGGGACGAAATAAGCGATCTTGCCGTCGCTTTTATGGAGGTGTGCTCCCGGCTTAATAAGACCATGGTATCGCTCAGAGACTACGCAAGAGACTGGGAGCGGACCTTTAATTCCGTATCGGATGCCATTTTCATACTGGATCGGGACAATCGAATCATCCGCATCAACCGCTCTGCCGCGACATTGAGAAATTTGAAGGAAGAAGATGCGGTCGGTCAATCATTCTATAAGTTGATGCATGGCATTGACAGGCAGCCGGATTATTATCCGTCGATTGGCGATCTGGTTACCGGGACGCCTCACGTCATGGAAGTCAAGGGAATGATGGGAAATATATTCAGGGTGACTCTGACCCCTCTCGTGCATGAATCGGGCGAGATTGTAGGAACGGTATGTACAGCCGTGGATATTACCGAGCAGAAAAAGGCCGGTGATATCCTGCGAAAAAGGGAGAGAGAACTGAAAATCAAGACCCGGAATCTGGAGGAGGCCAATGTTGCCTTGAAGGTTTTGCTGAAGCACAAGGACGAACATAAGGCTGAACTTGAGGAAAGCGTTCTGGATAATGTCCGAAAGCTCGTTCTCCCCTATGTTGAGCAGCTCAAGAGGACCAATCCCGATGTGAAGCAGACAGCCTATCTTGAGATCATTGAATCGAATTTGAACCAGATCATCGCCCCCTCTTCGCAGCATCTCTCATCCGTGTATTTCAACCTCACCCCCCGGGAGGTTCAGGTTGCCAATCTGATCAAGGATGGAAAGAGCAACAAAGATATGGCCGAGCTCCTGAATCTCTCTCTGCGCGCTATCGAATTCTACCGGGAAAACATCAGGAAAAAACTCGGGTTAACCCACAAAAAGCTCAATCTGAAATCGCACCTGCAAACCTACAAGGGGTAGTTCGCTATCTCCCCGGTTTTTGCCAGCCATCGCATCCTGGCCGCCTGTCATCGACCGCTAGCCGTCGCGAGATTCTGCGAAATCAACAATCTCTTGGATGACACCCGGCACACCGGTGGGCGATGCGAAGAGCCCCGATTCATCCCGCCGATTTGAGCAACAAGCCTTTCTCGGCGGGCATCGATGATGGAACGTTCTTGTGGAAAGAGGGTTTCTTATAACGTGGCCACGATTGCGACCTTGGGCCGGCATGAGGATGTTCTGCGCCTGACAAAAAAGACGCAGAATGCCCTCTTTATGACAGGCGACAAAAAAACCAAGATGTCAAAGGGCTCATTAACGAACATGAGCGAACGTACTTGACGCGGCGGGTGCGAATGTATATGTAGAACAACACTAACGGAGGCAGGGGGCAATCCCGCATGCCTCAGGCGGAGAGGCTCCTCAAAATGAAAGGTTATTGTTGCCAGAACGGCAGACACTTATCACAATATCAACTCGAAGGCTCGGATGGAACGTGAAAAAAGCATTTCTCGGTAACAGGGAATTTATCCGATCTGCTCTCGACTCTTCCAATGAAGGAGTTATCATTGTTGATCAGGAAGGGACAATCCTTTTCTTTAACACTAGGGGTAAAGAGATATTAAAACTGAGTCAAAGGAACTGGGAGGGGGATCATTTTTCGTCTGTCAGCGAGGAGTCCTGGGATGCTTTCAGAAGGATCATGATCACGGGGAGACCCCAGTTGTTGAAGAAAGTTCTTGTAGCCGACCAGGTAATAATCGTCAATCGATCCCCCATTATATACCGTAATCAGATTGCCGGCGTCCTCAGTATCTTTCAGGAAATCACAGAGGTGGAGAAAGTTATTCCGGAGCTGGCGACGTATCAGAGTATGCTCAAGCAAATGGATGTCATTTTTGAATCATCCTATGACGGGCTGTATGTTACAGATGGTGAGGCGAATACACTCCGCGTGAATTCATCCTGGGAAAAGATCACCGGCTTGAGATCGGCGGATGTTGTTGGAAGAAACATGGCCGATCTGGAGAAGGAGGGATATTTTTCCAGGACGGCCACCATGCTGGTGCTGAGAGAAAAGAGGCCAATGACAACGCAACTTACGGTGCCAAGCGGCAAGAAAATCCTTGCATCAGGGAATCCCGTTTTCGATGATGATGGAAACATCACCATGGTCGTTACCAACGTGAGAGATTTTACCGATATGCGGAGATTGTCCCATCAGCTTGAAGAGACCAAAAAGTTAGCTGAACAGTATCAGAGTGAGGTGGAAAAATTACGGGTACAACTCTTTGAGCATGAAGATATCGTTGGTGAGTCCAAACAAATGCAGGAAGTATTGGAACTGGCCATGCGGGTAGCCCGCGTTGATATTCCCGTTCTCATAACGGGCGAGACCGGAGTCGGCAAAGAAGTCGTGGCAAAGTTCATACATCAGAACAGTGAGAGGGTTTCCAGCGGACGGTTCTTACGGGTTAACTGCGGCGCCATACCCGAACCTCTCCTGGAAACGGAACTTTTCGGTTATGAGGGTGGCACCTTTACGGGCGCAGACCGTAGTGGCAGATCGGGGCTTTTTGAGGCGGCCGAGGGGGGGACCATAGTTCTGGATGAGATTGGGGAACTTTCGCTGAATCTTCAGGTAAAATTATTGAGAACCCTCCAGGATTTTGAAATAACCCGTGTGGGTGGCAGAAAACCAAAAAAGATAGATGTACGGTTAATTTCCATCACCAATCGGAAACTTGAAGAGATGGTCGAGGCGGGTACGTTCAGGGAGGATTTATATTTTCGTATTAACGTGGTCCCTATTCATATTCCTTCCTTAAAGGATAGACCTGATGATATTCTGCATTTGATTCACTTTCTTTTGCTCAAGTTCAACCGCAAGCATCGGAAAAAAGCTCATTTCTCCCGAGATGTTATCGAGCGTTTACTCTCTTACGATTGGCCCGGGAATATTCGGGAATTGAGCAACATCATTGAAAGACTGGTGGCAGTCACACCTCGTGATGAAATTGTATCAGCCGATCTGCCCGACAGCCTGCGCCAAAACCCTTCAGTTTTTTCCATCGGCCGGACCCTTTCGCTGAAGGATGCGGTTCAGCAGTATGAAGTGAGTCTTATGGAGAGCGCTATAGATAGATATGGGAGTGTCCAGCATGCAGCCTATAATTTGAAAGTTGATCCGGCCACCATCTATAGAAAATTAAAAAAAATGCAAAAATGCAAATAAGCTGGCAAAAAATCTATTACTTGATATTAGATTAATTATATTACTATATTTTCTTGAGACTCCTGAATCTCTGCCAGATGTCCTTGCGTTTTTGCAATTTTTTCGCTGCATTCTTCGAGGCTATTCCCCCATTTCATTCAATCAGACCTGTCTTTATTCCTGTAATATCAAGATGGTAGTGTCGTCATGCCCCTGGTTCCAGATAGGAGGCACAGTAATTGCTCATGCTGATGCAGTTATGGGTACCCCATACCCTATCTAAAGTTCGGTTATTTGGTGGGACCGCCTGATAGCGTGTGAAACGTGCAGGTTGAACGCCAAGGAATCTTCCCGGACAAGGATATAAACCCTCTTTAATACAATGAGTCGGAGAGTGGAAGGTACGCGTGTGAGGGGCAGCGGTAACTGAAGATAAGGACCGCCTCATTATCGGGACGATAATAAAAATCGGATCTGCGCTCTGTCAAGAGGAGCAGAGAGGGAATCGAGGTTCAAGAACAAGATTCCATGGCTTCGGCTCCGGCACTCCTGATTTTGGCATATACTTCGATATGACTGTCTCAGATTCTATTATGTCTTAAGTGTGTGAAATACATTCATGTAAAGGAGGTAAGGTAGATGGGTATTGAGGAGCGAATCTTTAATAAGAGCTTATTGTCCAAGATTACAACCGCTGAGGATGCCGCATTGTATATCAAGGACGGTATGAATCTGGGTTGCAGCGGTTTTACACCCTGTGGTTATCCCAAGGCGGTACCTCTGGCTCTGGCCGACAGGATCAAGAAGGGTGAAAAAATGAGGATCGGACTTTTGACGGGTGCCTCCGTCGGGGTCGAACTGGACGAAGCTCTCTCCGAGGTCAACGCCATAGCCCGCAGGTATCCCTACCAGACAGGGAAACTGATCGCTCAGCGTATCAATGATGGCGATACCATGTACCATGATATCCATCTCAGCCAGGTTGCCCAGCAGCAGAGATACGGTTTCCTCGGCCATCTGGATATCGCCATTGTTGAAGCGGTGGCAATCATGGAAAACGGCGGTATTGTTGCTTCAACCTCCGTCGGAAACACGCCAAGCTTTATCCAGGAAGCCGATAAGGTAATCGTGGAGATCAACACGTCCCAGCCTATGGAATTGATAGGAATGCACGATATTGTGATACCGCAAGACCCCCCCTATCGTCATCCGCTTCCAATAACGGATACCTGCCAGCGCATGGGCACGCCCTGGATGCCGTGTGATCCCAATAAGATCGTGGCAATTGTCCCCTGCGATATTACGGACAAGACCAGGCCGCTTGCCCCCCTGGATGAAACTTCCAAAAAGATGGCCGCAAACCTTATTGATTTCTTTGAAGTTAATAACGGTTCCACCCTTCCGCCTTTGCAATCCGGTGTCGGTAATGTTGCCAACGCGGTTATGGCGGGACTGGTGGAGAGTAAGTATACCAACATAAACATGTGGACCGAGGTCATTCAAGACGCCATGTTGGACCTTATCGATGCCGATAAGGTCCATGCCATATCAGGGACGTCTCTCACTCCTTCTCCTGATGGGTTGAAGCGGTTTTACACGGGGATACAAAAATACCGTGAGAAAATCATATTACGACCTCAGGAGATCAGCAACAACCCGGAAATTGCACGGAGACTCGGAGTTATTGCCATGAATACGGCGCTGGAGGTGGACATTTACGGGAATTCCAATTCTACCCATATGTTCGGTACAAAAATGATCAACGGTATCGGTGGTTCCGGTGATTTTTCACGGAATGCGGGCCTTACCGTTATGCTTACACCGTCCACGGCCAAGAAGGGTGCTATTTCCTGCGTGGTTCCTCATGTCACGCATTTCGATCATACGGAACATGAAATCCACATTATCGTTACGGAACAGGGTGTGGGGGATCTCAGGGGGCTCGATCCGAGGGAGAAGGTCAAGGTCATGATTGAGAATTGCGCTCATCCCGACTACAGGCCCGCCCTCTGGGATTATTATAACAGGGCAAGAAAGGAGGTGGGGGGGCATATACCCATGCTGTTGGGTGAAGCGTATGCATGGCATACCAAGTTTATGGAAACCGGTACCATGAAATCTTAACTGTTTAATTTTAAACAGGATCTTCCGTCCATACGGATGAGGGGGTTCATTTATCCATGAAATGGGGAGGTAAGTAACATGGAAGGTGCT
The DNA here is from genome assembly GCA_964487805.1 of uncultured Syntrophaceae bacterium. Taxonomy (GTDB): domain Bacteria; phylum Desulfobacterota; class Syntrophia; order Syntrophales; family UBA2210; genus UBA6078. The sequence continues at coordinate 9,048 of CAZAST010000006.1, read as the reverse complement.
ATTAACTATACTGGTGCATGGATTACGATAGGAATCGTAGTCGTTGCGTTTATATTTTTTCTGACCGAGTGGATACCCCTCGTGGCAACAGCCATGGGAGTGCCGGTGCTGCTGGTCATGACCGGGGTTCTCCCTGCAAAGCTGGCCTTTGCGGATTTCGCCAATCAGTGGACACTGATATTCATGTTCATGTTCATGATGGGTGAGGCCCTTTTCAGGACGGGGTTTGCCGATAAAGTCGGAAGATGGGCGGTTGAAAAGGGGAAGGGGCGTGAGACCTTTGTTTTGGTCAACATAATGACCGTTACCGCAATCATGTCCGCCTTTCTTTCAAATACGGGAACAACGATATGTTTCCTGCCCATAATCCTGGCTGTGATAGCCCAGGCCGGTTTCAGCACAAAACGGTTCATGATGTGTCTGGCATTTGCCTCTTCATTCGGGGGGACGATGACCCTGATCGGGACACCTCCGAATGGTGTTGTCCAGGGCATTCTGGAGAAAGCGGGTCTGCCGTCATTCGGTTTCTTCGAGTATGCTTTGATTGGTCTGCCCATCTGCGTCATCGGAATCGCGGCAATGGTCCTGATAGGGGTGAAATTTCTCCCCAGCGGCATGATAGACACCAAAGGTGAGGATTATGAGGGGCCGAAGCTGGATGAAAATATGCAATACAGGCTGAATAAAATGCCTGTGGCCGTGATCCTTTTTGCAATCGTCATTTTTGTTATGGCCGCAGGCGGGTACGTTCCCTTCATTAAAAAGACCCTGCATATCAATCTTCTTGTTGCCGCGTGCGCGGGGGCGATGCTGGTTATCGCAACCAAGTGTATTACGTGGAAAGAGGCGACCGAGTCCGTATCTTGGACAACGGTATTCCTGTTTGCCTGTATGTTCCCGGTGAGTACGGCGCTCCAGAAGACGGGCGGCGTTCTGATGGTGGCCACGGCCGTGAATAATGCCGTGAGCAGCCCGTATATGCTTCTGGTGGCACTGACGCTCGTTACAGTCATCATTACGCAGTTCGCATCCAATACCGCCACATGCCTGATTGTGGCTCCGATCGGTATCGCGTCTGCGAAAGCCATGGCGGTGAGCCCCGCGCCCATTCTGATGGCTATCGCTATCGCGGCGAGCCTCTGCTTCATGACTCCTATCGCCACGCCTCCCAACACGATCGTATTGGGCCCGGGGAAACTGAGCTTCATGGATTATGTCAAGGCAGGCTGGTTCCCCCAGGTCCTGAGTTTCGTCCTCGTTATCGTTCTGGTGCCCTTGATCTGGAGGTTCTAAAAGTGTATGTTAAAATAGTTGGGGATTTCGTTCCGGGAGCTTCGAGCTTCAGCTTGGCATCGAAAATGATGGTCTTATAAAAAAGTCGTTCACCCCTCCCCCGACGGGGGAAGGGTGAACATGACAGGGAAGAACCCCTCGTAACAGTTTTTTTTCAGCATCGCCCTTGTTCACAGGGGGAAAGTGCAGGCAGGTTTTAAGAGAGATGCGGGATGTGGACCTTGAGGGCTTGTCTGGGGTATCCGATTACATAAGTACACGTGATTCTGAAGACGATTTTCAAATATTTTATGGACCGAACCGGTAACAGGTGAAAGACACGAGTCTTTTCCTCTTGTCCTTTGCTTATTGCCGGTTTCCTATAGCGACATTTATTTTTGTGTAAGGGAGATTTAAGCGATGAAGGTTTTATCCGTTGATCACATCGGGGTTGCCGCCAAAGGTATAGATGAGAGCGTGAAATTCTATACGGATATATTGGGTCTGAAACTCGCCGGAACGGAAGAGGTCGCGGAGCAGAAGGTCCGGACCGCCTTCCTTCCCGTTGGGGAAAGCGAGATTGAAATATTGGAGTCAACCGCTCCCGACGGGCCCATTGCGAAGTATATCGATAAAAATGGAGAAGGAATACAGCATATAGCTCTCAGGGTTGATGATATCGAGGCAGCCCTGGAGGAATTGAAGGGGAAAGGGGTCAGATTGATTGATGAAACTCCGCGGCGTGGCGCGGGCGGGACAAAGATCGCCTTTATTCACCCCAAGGCTACGAATGGGATCCTTCTGGAACTGTGCCAGAGAGACTGACACTCTCGGTTCCTCAGAAACATGAAAAACCTAACAAGGGAGGAGTGCGTTCAGTGACAAATCAGGAAAAGTTGGAATTATTAAAGGAAAAATCGAAACAGGTCGAAGCTGGTGGCGGAGAAAAGGCGATCGCGAAACTGCACGCAAGTGGAAGGATGACCGCCCGGGAACGATTGGATCTTCTCTTCGATGAAGGAAGTTTTGTGGAGTTGTATAAATTTGTCGAGCACCGATGCTCTCATTTCGGAATGGCCGCAAAGGAAATACCGGGAGAAGGTGTTGTGACCGGCTACGGAACGGTAGGAGGGAAAACGGTATTCGCGTACGCTCAGGACTTTAGCGTTATGGGTGGATCACTGGGTGAGATGCACGCCACCAAGATTGTCAAATGTTTGGAGCAGGCGACTTTGACGGGGTGTCCGGTGATTGGTCTCAACGACTCCGGAGGTGCCCGCATTCAGGAAGCGGTCGATTCTCTCGCAGGTTATGGAAGAATATTCTACAAAAACACCATGGCATCCGGGATCATTCCGCAAATCTGCGCGATTATGGGACCTTCGGCCGGTGGCGCCGTCTATTCGCCGGCCCTGATGGATTTTGTGTACATGGTCAAGCAGGACTACGCCCAGATGTTCATTACGGGCCCCGTCGTGGTAAAGGCTGTGTCGGGCGAAGAGGTTTCCGCCGTTGAGCTGGGTGGCGCGATAACCCACAACCAGAAAAGCGGCAATGCCCACTTTGTGGCGGATAATGATGGGGATTGCATCGATCAGATCAAGCGATTGCTCAGTTACCTGCCGTCAAATCACAATGAAAAACCCCCGGTTGTAAGCTGTGACGATCCTGCTGATCGTATGGAAGAGAAACTGAATACGATAGTGCCTGAAAGCAGTAATCGTCCCTATGACATGAAGAAATTGATACAGATGGTTGTCGATCATGGTGAAATTTATGAAAGTCAAGCCCTCTTTGCCCGCAATATGATCACCTGTTTCGCCCGCATGGACGGTGCACCCGTGGGCATCATCGCGAATCAACCGCGCTTTATGGCAGGGTGTCTGGACATTGATGCCTCTGACAAAGCGGCCCGGTTTATCCGCTTCTGTGATTGTTTCAATATACCGATTTTGACATTTGTCGATGTTCCCGGTTATCTGCCCGGTACCGATCAGGAATTCGGGGGCATAATCCGGCATGGGGCAAAAATGCTGTACGTATATCCTGAAGCGACAGTTCCGAAGCTCACCATCGTCGTCAGGAAAGCGTACGGGGGATCATATCTCGGCATGTGTTCCCGTGAATCAGGTGCCGACATGGTGATTGCCTGGCCAACGGCTGAGATTGCCGTGATGGGGGCAGACGGGGCGGCGGATATTATATTCAGGAATGAGCCCGCCGATCTGAAACAGCAGAAAAAAGACGAATATGTGGCGGAGTTTGCCACCCCCTATCAGGCGGCCAAGCATGCAATGGTTGAACAGGTTATCGAACCGAAAACGACGCGGCCGGTCATAATAAGCGCGCTGAAGATGTTGAAAGACAAGAAGGAAGATCGTCCATACAAAAAACACGGGAACATCCCTTTGTAAAACTGAGATGCAGGAGGAACTATGCGATGTCGGAACATCCTGATATAAACAAATGGAAAGAACTTGCGATGAAAGAGATGAGAGGGAAACCACTCGATTCCCTCAACTGGGACACCCCTGAAGGAATTCCGGTAAAGCCTCTTTACACCGCGGAGGATATCGAAGGTCTGGAATGCGTCAATACTCTTCCCGGACTTCCGCCCTTTGTCCGGGGCCCTATGGCTACCATGTATGTCGGAAGGCCCTGGACCATTCGCCAGTATGCGGGTTTTTCAACGGCAACAGAATCGAACGCGTTTTATAGAAGAAATCTTGCGGCGGGACAGAAAGGACTTTCTGTGGCCTTTGACCTTGCGACCCACCGGGGGTATGACTCCGACCATCCACGGGTTGTCGGTGATATCGGGAAGGCGGGTGTTGCCATCGACTCCGTGGAAGATATGAAGATCCTTTTTGATCAGATTCCGCTGGATGAGATGTCGGTTTCCATGACCATGAACGGCGCTGTTCTGCCGATTCTGGCCGGTTACATCGTTGCCGCGGAAGAGCAGGGCGTATCTCAGGATAAACTGGCGGGGACGATTCAGAACGATATCTTAAAGGAATACCTCACCCGTAACACATATATCTACCCTCCGGGTCCTTCCATGAGGATTGTATCCGATATTATAGGGTACTGCTCCAAACATATGCCCAAGTACAACACCGTCAGTATAAGCGGCTACCATATCATGGAAGCCGGCGCGGATTCCGTTCTCCAGACGGCATTTACGTTAGCTGACGGCCTGCAGTACGTGAGGGCGGCCATCGAAGCGGGACTTAATATAGACGATTTCGCGCCCCGTCTGTCGTTTTTTTTCGGGATCGGGATGAACTTTTTCATGGACATTGCCATGTTACGAGCGGCTCGATTTCTATGGAGCGAGTTGATAGGACAGTTCAACCCGAAGAACGTAAAATCCACCATGTTGAGAACACATTGCCAGACCTCGGGATGGAGCCTGACGGAACAGGATCCCTATAATAATATTATACGGACGACGCTTGAATGTATGTCTGCCGCACTGGGAGGGACACAGTCCCTGCATACGAATTCCTTTGATGAGGCTGTGGGACTCCCCACGGATTTTTCCGCAAGGATCGCGAGAAATACGCAGATCGTTGTTCAGGAAGAATCTCAGATCTGTCACGTTGTTGATCCTCTGGGTGGTTCATATTATGTTGAGGCCCTGACCGACGGAATCATAAACGAAGCGAGAAAAATCATTGATGAAGTCGAGGAATTGGGCGGCATGGCCAAGGCCATAGAAACAGGTATGCCGAAGATGCGCATCGAGGAATCGGCAGCCAGAAAGCAGGCCCGCATAGACCAGGGCCTCGATGTTATTGTCGGTGTCAACAAATACAGGGTCGAGAAAGAGAAGGAACTCGACATTCTTGAAGTTTCAGACTCTGTCCGTGATCAGCAGATTGCGATGCTCAAAGAGATAAAGGCGAAACGGGACAACGCCGAAGTCCAAAGAACCCTTGAAGCTATAACGAAAGCCGCTGAATCAGGTGGAAACCTCCTTGAGGCGTGTATCCCCGCTGTCAGGGCGCGGGCGACGGTTGGAGAGATTTCGGATGCCATGGAAAAGGTCTTCGGCCGGTTTACGGCAACCACCCAGTGCATATCCGGAGCGTATGCCGCCGAATACGGCGACAACGAACTATTTGCCGCTGTGAGAAAGAGAACGGATGAATTTGAGAAAAGAGAAGGGAGAAGGCCGAGGATCCTTGTTACCAAGATGGGTCAGGATGGTCATGACCGGGGTATCAAGGTAATTGCAACGGCCTATGCAGACCTTGGTTTTGATGTGGATATCAGCCCCATGTTTCAGACACCGGAAGAGGCGGCCAAGATGGCTGTGGAAAATGATGTTCACGTAGTCGGTGCATCGAGTCTGGCAGCTGGGCACAAAACTCTGATCCCGCAGCTTGTGGAAGAACTCAAGAAACAAGGTGGCGAAGACATCCTGACGGTTGTCGGCGGTGTTATCCCCCCGGGTGATTATGATTTCCTCTATAAAGCGGGAGTGGTTGGTGTATTCGGTCCCGGGACGGTTGTTATAGAGTCTGCCAACAAGATATTAAATGAGCTGGAAAAGAGGTAATAGTAGGAGTGACAATGACGAGTGCCCAGGATTATACGCGGGGCGTACTGGCACATGACAGGCGGATACTGGCTAAGACCATAACACTGATTGAGAGTTCCCTTCCGGCCCATCAGGCGATGGCACGGGAAGTGATCGATCTCCTGCTCCCCCATACGGGGAAGGCGGTGCGCCTTGGCATTACAGGCGTGCCCGGAGCGGGGAAAAGCACCTTTATAGAGAGCTTCGGCACGATGCTTGTACGGAAGGGACTCACGGTGGCAGTCCTGGCCGTTGATCCGAGCAGTATAAAAAGCGGTGGAAGTATCCTGGCCGACAAGACACGCATGGAAAAACTCTCAGTTGAGGAGAAGGCCTTTATCAGGCCTTCTCCCTCGGGAGGAACCCTGGGGGGCGTTGCGCGAAAGACAAAGGAAACCATGCTTCTCTGTGAAGCTGCCGGTTTTGATGTGGTCATTGTTGAAACCGTAGGGGCCGGTCAATCCGAGGTGGCTGTCGCTTCAATGGTTGATTTTTTTATGGTACTGATGATTCCCGGCGCGGGAGATGAACTTCAGGGAATCAAGAAAGGCATTGTGGAGCTGGCTGATGCCATTGTGATTAACAAGACGGACGGAGAAAATATTGCCAAGGCGAACCTGGCGAAAAGGCAGTATGAAATGGCCCTCCATTTTTTGAAGCCCTCGTCGCCCAACTGGACGCCCCCGGTGCTGACGTGCAGTGCCCTGGAGAGGACCGGCATAGAAGAAATATGGCAGACTGTTTTAGAATACAAAAAAAGGCTTTCAGCCACGGGGGAGCTTGAAGCAAAAAGGAAACACCAGAGAGTCGACTGGCTGCGGTTTCTCGTACAAGAGGGGCTGAAGGGGTGGTTTTACAGGAAACATCATATTCAAGAAATGATGCCACGGATTGAGAAGGTGGTGGCAGAGGGCACTATCGCGCCAACCACAGCGGCGGATAGATTGCTTGCTCTCCTGGACGATCAATGAAAAATTCGCAAAAGGGTTAGCATGCAAACACTTCGAAACTGTACCGGAAAGGAAGATACAGCGCAGCCCGTTAGTTATCAGATACCACTCGGTGTTTCGACTGCATGGCAGTGGAGAGAATATAAACCCCTTTCGCCGTCGGGTGAAAACCTTCGTCTCGATCCCAGTTTTATAAACGGTAATCACATATGCAGTATCCGTAACGTATTCGCACATTCACGGTACGGGAATGTGGGATCATTGTCATTCTGGGGAACGAAGTCTCATAGGATCTCAATACCGTCGGTTTTGTGCTATTGTTCGAAATGACAAAAGGGTGGTTCCCTATTTTGCAACCCCGTCAAATTGTGAAAAACGGCTTTATTCCCTTTTGTTGTTTCCTGAAATCCGCCCCCTGTTTTCTCAGGAGTTCTCTATTGTTTTCTTGATTTTCGGACCTTTGCGATTAGAATATAACTTTTCTTCAATTATATGAAATTTTCATTCAGCATTGAGAAGGAGAAAAAAGAGAGGTATAAAAATGAGAGAGATTACGGCAAACCAAATCAAGGATACGGTAAAGGAACTGTTTCTGAAAGCCAATTACTATGTTGGCAAAGATCTTATGGATCGGCTCGAAGAGGCCCTGAAGGAGGAAACGTCCGAGACGGGGAAATCCGTTTTGAGTATGATTATAGAGAACAATAAAATCGCATCCAGTGAGCAGATAGCTATCTGCCAGGATACGGGACTCGCGATCCTCTTTATTGAATTAGGCCAGGATGTCCGAGTGGTGGAGGGTGATTTCAGGGAAGCAATCAATGAAGGTGTTAAGGAGGCTTATGAGGAGGGGTATTTGAGAAAGTCGGCAGTGGATGATCCCGTTTTTGAAAGAAAAAATACCAAGACCAATACGCCGGCAATTATCTATACGGATATCGTCCCTGGAGATACGATTAGATTTCTGGTGACTCCAAAAGGATTCGGCAGTGAAAATATGAGCGCTTTGGGCATGTTGAGCGCATCGGATGGATCGGAGGGTGTGGTGAATTTTGTGGCGGAAACGGTAATCAAGGCGGGTCCTAATCCGTGCCCTCCCACCGTCGTTGGAGTGGGAATCGGAGGAACAGCCGATATGGCCATGGTGATGGCCAAGAAAGCCACCACCAGAAAAATAGGTGAGCATAACAGTAATGAGAAGTTCGCAACAATGGAAGAGGAAATACTTGATAAAATAAACAGGTCAGGGGTCGGACCTGCAGGTCTGGGTGGCAATGTAACGTGTTTGGCCGTGCATATAGACTATCTCCCCACCCATATAGCCGGAATGCCAGTAGCTGTGAATGTCTGTTGCCATGCGGCAAGACATGCGGAGGGAATACTGTAAGAAGAAGGAGAAAATCAATGTCCAGTATAAAAAAAATAAAGACTCCCCTGGATGATAAAACGGTTGTTGATCTGCAAGCGGGAGATACGGTAAGCATAACGGGGTATATGTACACGGGGAGAGATGCTGCCCATAAAAGGCTTGTTGAGCTCATAGATAAAGGCGAAGAACTTCCCATAGAGCTGAAAGATCAGATTATCTATTATGTTGGCCCTGCACCGGCCAAGCCCGGCTATGCCTGCGGTTCTGCCGGGCCGACTACCAGTTACCGGATGGACGCTTATGCTCCCGCACTGTTGGACCGGGGACTCAAGGGGATGATCGGAAAAGGACTTCGTTCCCGGGAAGTGATTGACAGCATGAAAAAGAACGGTGCCGTCTATTTTGCAGCCGTTGGTGGAGCTGCGGCGCTTATTGCAAGGAGTATTAAAAAGTCTGAAGTAGTAGCCTATGAAGATTTAGGGGCCGAGGCAATCCATCGCTATTACGTGGAGGATTTCCCCGCAATAGTGGTTATTGATTCGGGAGGGAACGACCTGTACAAAACAGAACCCCCCAAATACGCTAAATGAAAAAATGATCTTGACACGGATACAGAAGGAGATGATCTATGGATATTAAGGAAGAATCTTTAAAGGTTCATCGGGAAAACAAGGGGAAAATCGAGATAACCAGTAAGACGAAGATAAAAAATATGCATGATTTGTCTGTGGTCTATACTCCGGGTGTCGCCGAGCCATGCAGAAAGATTCACGAGGATGTCGCCCGGGTATACGAATATACGACTAAAGGTAATATGGTGGCGGTGGTTACCGATGGAACTGCCGTTCTGGGCCTCGGGGACATAGGGC
>CAZAST010000005.1:26929-29268 GCA_964487805.1 uncultured Syntrophaceae bacterium | reverse complement strand
AACGGAGATAATCGGCACGCGGAGGATAATCAGTGCCACCATGGCCGGAATGGTGACAAAGAGAATCAACCGCAGGGAGAATGATATGGTTTTTTTCAGTTCCTCGTAATCTTTCTCGGCGGCCTGTTCCGAGAAACTGGGGAGTGCCGCTGTTCCCACAGCGATGGCAAAGACGCCAAGGGGGAGTTCCACCACCCGGTCGGCGTAGTACAGGTACGACACGCTCCCTCCGGGAAGGAGGGATGCCAGGATGGTGCCGATGAACACGTTCGCCTGATACACGGCGGCTCCGAACACCGCCGGAAGCATGAGCAGACCAATCCTCCGTATCCCCGGATGGTTGAAGTGAAAATTCGGCCTGAGGCGCGCGCCAACCTTGCGAAGAAAAGGGAACTGCATGGCAAGTTGCAGGACCCCCCCCGCCATTACCCCCACGGCCAGAGAGAGAATCGGGTCAGCGAAAAAATCCTTGAGGGCAAAGACGGCGGCGATCATGCAGAGATTCAGGACCACCGGGGCGAGGGCGGGAGCCGCGAAATGGCGGAGGGAATTGAGTATCCCCATGCACAGCGCCACCAGAGATATGAAGAAGATGTAGGGAAACATCAAACGGGTGAGGAATACCGTCAGGGCGTACTTGTCGGGGACATCGGTAAATCCGGGTGCCATGACCATGACGACCCACGGGGAGAGGAGGATTCCCGCGACCGAAACCAGTGCCAGGATAATGGAGAGGAGAGTGAAAGCGACGCTGGCAAGTTCGATGGCCTCTTCTTTGGATCGCTTTTTGAGGTACTCGGTGAAAACGGGGACAAACGCTATGGTTAAGGATCCCTCAGCGAAGAGGCGGCGGAGGAGGTTCGGGATTCTGAAGGCCACGAAAAAGGCGTCGGTGGCCAGCCCGGCTCCGAAAAATCCTGCGACCACCACATCCCGGATGAACCCGAACACCCGGCTGAGCAGAGTCGAAAGTCCCACAACCCACGCGGCCTTGACGACCCGGGTATTTTGTGTTTCGTTCTGTGGAATCAAATCTCGTGTGATACCCTATTTCCCCACCTGATACTCGTCCGTGACGGCATATCCCGCATCTTCAAGTGTCCGGCGGACCTCGGCGCAGTCATCCGTTTCCACCCGTATCAGTGTTGATCGAATGCCGTCGTCATCCTTGTCCATAGCAGAGATGATGGAGACGATCTTCAGTCCCATGGTGTTGATGATATTGGCCACCTTCGCGATCTCTCCCACTGTGCCGGGCAGTTTCATCTGAACACGGCATGTGGGAGCACCGCGTACACCCATAAAGTCGATGAGCACATTCAGAAGATCGCAGGTGGTAATCAGGCCGACCAGTTCGTCGCCGGCCACGACAGGGAGACTGTTCACATGCTTTTCATTGATTACCCTAGCCGCTTCCTCGATCGGAGCTCCCGGTGTTGTGGTGAAGACCCTTCTGGTCATAACCTGCTCCACCGTGATCTCCGAGAGAAGATAGTTCATCTCGTGGACTGAGAGCGTGGTGGTCGGAGAAGGCGAATTGTCTCTGATGTCTCTGTCCGCGATAATGCCGACCAGTCTCTTCCCGTCAACCACGGGAAGCTGGTCGATATGGTGCTCCCGTAAGAGGTTTTTTGCCTTGAGGATACTGGTATCCGGAGTCACCGTAATCAGATTTCTCGACATCTTTTTCCCTACAAACATGCCGCACCCTCCGGAATTTCGCGTTTAAGCGGAAACGGCCTTTGCCAGCTTTCGGGTTCTCTTCTTGAGACGGTTCATCCTTCTCCTGAGGTGGTCAGCGCCCTTCTTGTCCCCCTGTTTCCTCAGCTCAGTTTTTTTCTCCTTCAACTCGACGATCTTTTCTTTGAGAGACGATATGGTCTCCACGCCTTTTTCAGGTTTTTTTTCAGTCTTCTTGCCTGGTTTCCTGAGCGCTTTTTCTTCTTTTGGTGTGGTGTCTCCGGCGGGTTCGGAAGGAAGTTCCTCCGTCGCTCCGTCCTGCGTGGCCTTTATAGCCTCTATCAATTCGGCTTTCTTCATGGCGCTGATTCCCTCGATTTTCCCGGTCTCCCGGGCAATCTCCTTCAGCTCCGCCACCGTGTGCTCTTCGAGGCCCTTTTCATTCGTCATCGTGTTTCCTCCCTTAGTATTGGTTACTTGAAAAGTCAGAGTTCTATAAGGCACAGCAAAACATATTTCTGATTTATAGCACAATGAGCTTTCCAAAATCAAATACATTCAGAGGGATAGGACCAGCTAGGCTCCAGTTTTCCGTGAGAGATTCAGCCGGAAGATCGCATCTCTTTGTATGAGTGGACCCTACCGCACGCCACAAAACG
>CAZAST010000005.1:21717-26843 GCA_964487805.1 uncultured Syntrophaceae bacterium | reverse complement strand
CAGTAGTGCCATTCATTTCTTGCTTTATTCTCTTTGTTTCAGCTTCACCTTTTGAAAGATCTGAGTTTTATATCGCTGTAGTCAAACTTAAGAATCTGTTAGCGGAAAGGAGGAGATGAAAATCATGATTCGATCTTTAGGTGGTGCTTTCGACCGGTGGGCGCGCAGATGGATGCCCGACCCGATGCTGTTCGCATTCCTTCTTACCTTTATAACCTTTATTCTTGGTCTTGTTCTGACCAAACATGGCCCGTTCATGCTGATACAGGACTGGTACAAGGGTTTCTGGGAGTTGTTGTCCTTCGCGATGCAGATGTGTTTGATTCTCGTTACCGGACACGCCCTGGCGACGTCGCCCATTGTACGAAAGGGGATAGAAAAACTGGCTGAAATCCCCAAACATCAGGGAGGGGCGATTTTTCTTGTCGCTCTCACGGCGGCAATCGCTTCCTGGATTAACTGGGGTCTCGGTATCATCGTCGGTGCGTTGATGGCGCGAGAAGTGGGACGAAGCGGCCATCTGAGAAATCTCAAGTTTCATTATCCGCTACTTGGCGCTGCGGGGTATGCCGGCTTCCTCACATGGCATGGCGGTCTTTCAGGGTCGGCGCCCCTGCTCTGTGCGACGAAAGGACATTTTCTGGAGAAACAGATCGGACTTATCCCGACCAGTGAAACCCTTTTTAGTCCCATGAATATTGTCATTACTCTGGTGCTCCTGGCGGTTATCCCTCTCACCTGTATGCTCATGGCGCCGAGAAGTGAAAGCGAGATAGAGACCATCTTCGATGTCGATCCCACATTGGTGGAAAAAGAAGAAGTCAAAGAGATTGCGAAAAGCGACATGGTCCCCGCTGACCGAATAGAGAACAGCCGGGCCATTTCATTGATTATCGGACTGGCGGGACTGATCTACATTGTCTGGTATTTCGCAACAAAGGGATTCGCTCTGAATCTGAATATCGTCAACTTTGTTTTCCTTATTGTGGGTATCATTCTGCAAGGCACGCCCATCAACTATATCCGTGCCGTGAGTGAGGGGGCGAAGGCCTGCGCGGGAATTATCGTTCAGTTCCCCTTCTATGCTGGGATCATGGGAATGATGAAATATTCCGGGCTTGTCGGTATAATTGCCGGATGGTTCGTGGTGATTTCCAATGACATGACCTACCCGGTTTTCACGTTCCTCAGCGCCGGTCTCGTGAACCTGTTTGTGCCGTCCGGAGGTGGTCAGGTGGCCGTTCAGGGACCCATCATGGTTGAAGCCGCGCATACATTGAATTTCTCCATTAATAAAACCCTGATGGCAATTGCCTATGGTGATGAATGGACCAATATGCTCCAGCCTTTCTGGGCTCTGGCGCTTCTCGGTATTACTCGACTGAAAGCCAGGGAGATTGTCGGCTACACCATGGTAGCCCTCGTTACCAGCGGGGTTGTTTTCATTCTGGGGTTGCTCTTCTTGCCCGCGTGACCTTCTGCTCATGCCGTTTACGAAGGGGCTTGTCCGCGACAATCAGGACGAGCCCCTTTTTATGTGATGGAGTCGGTAGTGGCGAAACGAGAGCTCAGGCGATCTTCGCACGTGATCGGCCTTCCTTTTACGGGTTAGGTGAACCGCTCGAGGCACACTCCACAAACTGCGAGCTACGTTTTCTTTTTCGCTTCGGGTTCACCCTGTGAAAAGGGGATGGTTAATTCGTACATCCCTTCTTTGACAACCGCGTGGAGAGGGAACGGTGCTTTTTCGAAAACCTTAAGCATGGGTTTGTTCTCGACGAGGACATCAGCGGTGAAACCTTCCACCCCGCGCTTCCGTGCTATGTTGATGAGCATATTGAGCAGGAACGATCCGATTCCCAGCCCCTGGAATTTTTCATCCACCACGAACGCTACGTCGGCATAAGGACGGTCGGTTGAAAGGACGTACCTCGCCTCCGCGATAATGCGTCTCCTTCCCGGTTCGCCGGCGAGACCGACGAGCGACATGGTGTGCCCATAGTCCACGTTCACATATTCCTGCATCATCATGTGGGGCATGGTCTTAATGGGACTGAAATATCGGTAGTAGACCGCCCTGTCGGAGAAACGGTAGAAGAGTTTGCGCATCCCTTCTTCGTCGGAGGGTTTGATGGCGCGGAAGATGACGGAAATATTCCCCGAGAAAACCTGCGTGCAGAAGATGTCGGCCGGGTAGAAATGGCCGGATTCGGTGAGATATATCTGGTCGGGGTAGAGAAGCTTTGCTTCTTTCGCCAGTCGTACCAACTCCCCGCGATCGTCGGGGTGCGCGATATCAATTAGTCCGAGCGCCCGCTCGCGGATGCTTCGCCCCCTCATGGATGCAATGCCGAATTCCGTTACGATAAGGTCCAGCGATTCACGGCTGGTAAACTGATGGGGGAGATTTTCCACCGAGAGCAGTATGTTCGATTTCCCCTCCAAATTGCGGCTCGGCAACGCGAAGATCGCGCGGCCTCCTTTGGAGAGATTGGCCCCTGCGAAGGCCTCGTGGGCCTCTCCCGAACCGGGGCTGACATTCCCCTTTCCGACGTGGAGGGTAATGTTCCCGGTCAGATCAATCTTTCTGGCCGGCAGAATGGTAATGAACTTGTCATTCTGGCTCATGCCGCTCGGGTCAGTGGTGACATCTATCCCTTGAAATTCCACCAAAGGATTGTCGTTCAGCCACTCCATCAACTCCGGTGTTCCCATGGCGTATGAGGCGACGCTCTTGTATCTGAAGCGGGCCTTGTGCCTATTTGTTACGGCACCTGATTTTATGAGGTCCATGAGGGCGTCCGTCATCATGAGCGAGTGGATGCCCAGATCCTTCTTGTGTGCGAGATGCTTGGCGAGTGATTCGAAGAGAGGACCGATAAAGAAGGCGATGCAACTGCCGTCCTCGATGACTGCTGCCACATTTTTTGCGACCTTGTCGAATATCCTGTCGACGGGCCACCGGGTAAAATAGATGGGGGGATCGGTGGAGTAGATAAGATGGCTGAAATCATTGACATGAACGACAGTATCCCCGTGTGTGCGGGGAGTCTGTTCGTTGATCTCGCCGACGACGAGAGAGGCGTGTTCCATGGCAAATCTGGCAACATCGACGGACACGCCAAAGCTGGCGAAGCCCGCTTCGTTTGGTGGAGATATCTGGATAAATGCTGCGTCAATATCGGTAACGCCTGATTTGAAGAGCCAGGGGATGCGGAAGGGCTGGCTGGGGATCAGGTCAACCCGTCCGGCGGTGACAGCCTCCTCGGCAACCCATCGGGAAAAGAATGTTCTGAGGCGGTACTTTCTTGCGTACCGTTCATCGATGGGGAGAGCATCCCCCAGACTCAAGAGCTGAATCAACTCCAGGTCGCGGAGGTTTTTAGCATTGGAGGCTGTGAGATGTTTTACCAGTGTGCGGGGCTCTGCTGCGCCGGTTCCAATGAAGATATTCATACCCGGTCGTATCCGATCCAGAACCTCTTCAGGCGTGACGATCTTGTTGTCCCATTGGGGTGGAAGTGTATAGGACATCTTTCTCCCTGCTGATTTGAGTGAAATATTGCCCGGAGCACACGAGCGGCGGAACGTACTGCTTATACCATGTACGATTCTGAAAAGCCACTTCCGGTTGCCGGGGTTACTCTATAGTCTCAATATCTCTCTTGGTTTTTTCCCTGGAGCCGTCGTAGAGGTCGTAGCCGAAGAGCCTGCATTCTATGGTGCTGTTGTAAAAAGGCGTTCTGGTTTTTGCCCGCAGCCCTACCTGTTTTGCGAGGGCCCTGTTCCCCGTGAAGACATACCCGCGGTATCCGGCGCACTTCTGCTTGAAATAGTCTCCTATTTTCCGGTAGGTGTCTCCAAGTTGCCCGATATCCCCCATCCGTTCTCCGTACTCCGGGTTCAGAACCACAACGCCCGTACCCTTGGGGACCGGTGTTCCGGCAAAGTCGCAGACATCGAATTCGATAAGGTGGGCTACCCCGGCGGCGGCCGCGTTGTCGCGGGCCGCTTCCACCGCCCGGGGATTTCGGTCAGTGGCAATAATTCGGCCGGGCGTGGATCTCTCTCTCCTTTCCGACATCCCCTTTATCGTTCTCCAGAGAGTCCGGTCGAATCCCCGCAGGTGCATGAATCCATAGTTGCCGCGCATACCTCCGGGGTCACGCCCGGCGGCCATGAGGGCAGCTTCTATGGCGAGGGTTCCGCTTCCGCACATGGGGTTGATGAAGTGCTCCGTACTCTTCCATCGCGACGCGAGGATCACGGCTGCTGCCAGTGTTTCCTGCATCGGTGCGGAGAGAGGGATCTTCCGGTATCCGCGCCGATAAAGCGGCTCGCCCGATGTGTCCAGATATACACTGCACCGGTCAGCTTTCCAGTAGATGAATATGACTGATTGGTCTTTCAGTGGACCCGAATCGGGCCGAGATCCGAACCGTTTGTAAAATCGGTCGACGACCGCGTCCTTCCCTCTGAGATTTGCAAATCGTGTGTCCTTGACGGAGGGATTATCGACGGAGGAGGCCACGCAAATATACCCGTCCCGGGGAAAATATTCTTCCCACGGGATTGCAACCATCTCTCTGTAGAGATCTTCGGAGTTTCTCGCCCTGAAGCTCCGAAGATGATAGAGAACACGCTGTCCCGTGTGCACGGTCAGGTTGATTCTCATGGCGTCCTCAAGGGTGCCGTTTGTCTCAATACCCGCGGTAAGCTCCGATGACACGGGAAGGCCCAGGGCCGTGATCTCATCTCGCAGAAAAGGCGCAATTCCTTTCGAACAGGTAATGAGAATGGTATTTTTCTCGGTGAAGATGGACATGGGGTTCTTTCATCAGTCGTGCGGGCAGGGGAAGGTTACGCTTTTTTCTATTCCGTATCGGTAAATTTATATCCGAATCCTCGGACGGTTAGAATGTACTGCGGCTGAGCCTTTTTCTCTTCTATCTGTGACCTGAGCCGCTTGATGTGGACATCGACAGTCCTCGGCTCGACGAAGGTCTCGTCCCCCCATACGCGGTCAAGGAGTTGGTCCCTTGTATAGACCCTTCCAGGGTTCAGCGCAAGGAATTTCAGGAGCCGGAATTCGGTGGGGCTCAGGTCGACTTGCCTGCCTTTGACCG
>CAZAST010000005.1:12137-21707 GCA_964487805.1 uncultured Syntrophaceae bacterium | reverse complement strand
TCCTCCGTTACCTTTTCCATTGACGATCGCCGCAGAAGCGAGCGGACCCGTGCCAGAAGCTCTTTGACGCTGAATGGTTTTGTCATGTAGTCGTCCGCCCCCATCTCGAGACCCAGCACTTTGTCCAGCTCGGTTCCTTTTGCCGTTAGCATGATGATGGGGAGTGTAGTATGTTCCGGATTGCGGCGTATCCGTTTGCAGATTTCTATCCCCTGTATCCCGGGGAGCATCAGGTCGAGGATCATCAGGTCGGGGCTTTCACCTCTGACCAGATTCAAGGCCCTCTCGCCGTCAAAAGCCTTGATGACGGAAAATCCTTCCTTCAGGAGGTTGTAGGCAATCAATTCCACCAGATCTTTTTCATCGTCCACAACAAGTATCTTGTCAGACATGATGGTCCACCCTTCACGCAGTCATATCTTCCTGGAAGACAGGGAAAATCAGTGAAACAGTCGTTCCTCTTCCCGGTTGGCTCCGGATCTCCATCCTGCCGTGGTGCGCCGTTATCAGATGCTTGACGATCGACAGCCCCAGGCCGGTCCCCCCCAATTCCCGGGAACGGGTCTTGTCCACCCGGTAGAAACGTTCCCCCAGACGGGATATCTCGCCGTGGGGGATGCCGATCCCGGTATCGTTGATTATGACGGCAACCATCTCATCGTTTCTGTCAACGCCCCGTATGGAAATAGTTCCTCCGTCGGGGGTGAACTTGACGGCGTTGTCGAGGATGTTCAGCACGATCTGGTGCAACCGGTCGCGATCGGCCCGTATGGGAGGAAGATTGGCCGGGATATCGGCTTCTATCCTGATTTCTTTCTTTAAAGCCATTGGTTCGATAACAGGCAGTATATTACAGATGATCCCTTCAAGGGAAACGGATTCAAAGGAGAAGCGCATCTCTCCCAACTCGGCGTTGGAGATCACCAGCAGATCGTCCACCAGCCGGTTGAGCCGTTCGGCATGCTTCTGAATAATCTCAAAAAAGTGCTGCGCCGTTTCTTTCTCATTGATCGCTCCCTCCCTGAGCGTCTCTATATAGCCGAGGATTGCCGCCAAGGGTGTCTTGATCTCGTGGGTGACATTCGCCACGAAATCGGCGCGAACCCGTTCCAATTTCTTGATGCGGGTGATGT
Source organism: uncultured Syntrophaceae bacterium (assembly GCA_964487805.1). GTDB lineage: Bacteria > Desulfobacterota > Syntrophia > Syntrophales > UBA2210 > UBA6078. The sequence goes on along the minus strand of CAZAST010000005.1, from coordinate 20,574 downwards.
CACGCAGGACGATCATTGTTTTTTCCTGTCCCTGCGGAAGCCCTTCAACCGCTGATATAGTGACGTCTACCACGGCAGGATTTTCATTTTCAAAGACAATTTCACGAGAGAGGGGCACTCCGGTCTCTTTGAACACGTCGAGGGCCTGTTGCAGGGGGATTTGCCTGCGTATCTCTAAGGGAGTCTTGCCGATCATTTCTCCCATGCTGAGGCCGAAGATCCTTTGAACGGCGGTATTCATGCCCTCGATTCGGCCCTGGATGTCCAGCACCAGGATACCGTCTTCCATGCTGGAAAAGACCGCCTGCAGTTTCCCCTTCTCCTCATCGGCAGACCGGATTTTATCCTTCAGTTCCCCCACCAGGTAATTGATATTCCGTGCCAGACGTCCAGTTTCATCGGTTGATCCGATGATCAATGTCCCCGGTTCTTCTCCGTCTTGCAGACGTCTGGTGAATTGCTCCATTTCCTGGATGGGGGACACCAGGCGGGATGTAAAAATGAAGGCTATGAGGAGCGAGAGTGCTCCGACGATGAGAAATGACTGGAGAACCAGGAGGGTGATATCCCGTACCGACTGCCTGATCTCAATAAGGGGTCGCGCGAGCCGGATGTATCCCCGGATATCGCCCGTCTCCCGAATAGGAAAAGCAATGTATAACGTATCAATTCCAAGGGTTTTGCTGAAGCGTACCGATCTGCCCGTATTCCGAATCCGTGCTTCCTGTATTTCAGGCCGGTTCAGGTGATTATCCATGCGTAACGGCTGTTCCTCAGAATCCGCAAGGACTGTTCCTCCGGCGTCGATCAGCGTAATCCTGGCGTTTGAAAGGTCGGATACGGTTTTGAGGGCTTCCTCTATCTCTGATTTCGAAAAGCCCAGAGAGATCATTCCGGCGTATGAGGTAAGCTCTCCCTCGATCCGATCCAGCATGGTTGTCTTGATCTGTCTGGTGGCGTATACCTCCACGACTACCATGGCTACCAAGGTAATAATGATATAGGTGAAGAATACCTTGTAGAATAAATTATTTTTCATGGACGTTCCAACCGGTCAAATCGCTTCTCCCGGGTCCCGATGCCGGACACTCTTTCCCGTAATCATATAGATCACCATTTTGGCGATCCCTTCCGCGTGGTCGGAGATTCTCTCCAGGCTCTTTGATATCTGGCTGATCAGAAGGGCCCGGTGGATGGTCTTTGAGTCTTCCAACATGAATGTGAGGAGTTCTCTGAATATCTGTTCGTTGAGGTTGTCAACGGTCTCATCCTTTTTACGTACCGCCACGGCCAATCCGCGGTCTTCACGGACCAGGGCGTCCAGGCTTTCTCTGACCATCTCCCGCGTAAGGTCGGCCATGCGCGGAAGATCGATGTATGGTTTGACGGGGGGAACTTCATTCAGTTCCACCGCTCTGTTGGCGATGTTGACTGCCAGATCCCCCATCCGCTCCAGGTGCCCGTTGACCTTGATTGTGGTGGTGATGAATCTCAGATCCCTGGCGGCGGGTTGTCTGAGGGCCAGGAGACGGATGCAGGCTCCCTCGATCTTCTCGTCGAGGGCGTTAATTTTCTCATCCTCTGCGATGACCTTGCGCGCCAGGTCGGAATCCCTTTCCAGAAGGGAACGCATGGCGCGGTGTATGGCATGTTCGACGAGAGCTCCTTCATAGAGAAGAGTTTCCTTGATGTCCTGCAGTTCCCTCTCGTACTGGATGCTGGTGTGTATCTTTTCTTCCATACCATTCTCCCTTATCGTTCGTTAGCCGAATCTCCCCGTAATGTAATCTTCCGTCTGCTTGACCGCCGGTGTGGTAAAGATCTTCTCTGTCATATTGTATTCTATCAGTTTTCCGATGTAAAAGAATCCGGTAAAATCGGATATTCGCGCCGCCTGCTGCATATTATGGGTCACGATAATGATTGTGTACTCTTTTTTCAGCTCTTCGATCAATTCTTCGATCTTCGCCGTGGAGATGGGATCCAGGGCTGAAGTCGGCTCGTCCATCAGGAGAACCTCGGGTTTCATGGCAAGAGCCCGGGCGATACACAGTCTCTGTTGCTGGCCTCCCGACAGCATCATGGCGGACTGATGCAGGATATCTTTTACCTCATCCCATAGGGATGCCTGTCTCAGACTGTGTTCCACCAAGGTCTCCATAGCGGCCTTTCCTCTTGTTCCTGAAAGCCGGGGACCGTAGGTAATGTTATTGAGGATCGATTTCGGGAAGGGATTCGGCTTCTGGAATACCATCCCTATTCTTCTTCGCACGTTGACCGGGTCGATTTCCGGGGCGTAGATGTTCTTGCCGTCGAATATGATTTCTCCCTCCACCCGTGTTCCCATGATCAGATCGTTCATCCGGTTGAGGAGCCGGAGGAGCGTCGACTTGCCGCATCCCGACGGGCCGATCAACGCGGTAACCCTGTTTCTCTGGAACGGCATGGTGACTTCCGTCAGCGCCTTGAAATCGCCGTAATAGAAGTTGACGTTCTTCGTTTCTATGACGTTGTTGTTTTGCACTACTACCACCCTTTATTTTTTCTCATATGACTTCTGATTATAATTGCAATCAGATCGATGCCGAGGACCAGCGCCACCAGGACGAGCACGGTGCCGTACTGGAGGGGTCTTGTCTCTTCAATGTGCGTTCCCGCGGTGGCCAGGACATACACGTGATAGGGGAGAGCCATTACTTCGTCGAAGATCGACTGCGGCAGTTTTGTTGTAAAGAATGCCGCCGCGGTGAACATGATGGGAGCCGTTTCTCCCGCCGCTCTTCCGATTCCCAGGATCGATCCGGTGAGGATCCCCGGCAGGGCGCTGGGGAGCACGATCCGCAGGGTCGTCTGCCACTTGGAGACGCCGAGTCCAAGGGACGCTTCCCGGAACGTCTGGGGCACTGCCTTGAGGGCCTCTTCCGAGGCCCCAATGATAGTGGGGAGAATCAGAAAACCGAGGGTCAGAGCGCCTGAAAGGATGGAGGAGCCGAAATGGAAAAAGACTACGAACAGCCCCAGTCCGAACAGCCCGAAAACGATCGATGGCACGCCGGCCAGACAGTTGATGCCGATCCGTATGACTCTGATCACCGCCCCTTCCTTCGCGTATTCGCTGAGATAGATGGCCGAGGCCACACCGAGGGGGAGGGCGATGCTGATAGCCCCGGCGGTGAGGTAAAAGGTTCCGAGGATTGCCGGCATAATCCCGCCTTTTGTCATGGAGTCTCGGGGGTGCTCCGTCAGAAATTCCCAGCTTATGGCGCCGATTCCGTTCGCCACAATGTACAGGAGAAATCCGCCGATCGCCACCGCGATGGTCAGCGCCGAAAGGCGGACGGTCAGGAAAAAGAGGTTTTGTTTGAGATGGCGCCACTTCATAACGTTGCGGATCCGACCTCCTTGAACTTATGCGACACATAATCGGCAATCAGGTTGAATCCCAGCGTGAGGAAAAAGAGGACGATCCCCGTCGCGAAGAGCGCGTGATAATGGTCGCTCCTGAACGGCGCCTCTCCCATCTCCGCCGCGATGCTGGCCGGCATGGGTCTGACTGAATCGAAGATGCTCTCCGGGATTGCGGCCGCGCCGCCGGCGACCATGAGTACCACCATAGTCTCTCCGATGGCCCTGGCCATTCCCAAGATCACGGCAGTGGATATTCCGGACAGAGCGGCGGGGACGATCACCCGCGCAATCGTTTCAAACCTGGTCGCTCCCAGCGCGTATGATGCTTCTTTGAATTCCTGCGGGACCGAGTAGAGGGCGTCCTCCGATATGCTGGATATGGTGGGGACGGCCATGAGCGCAAGAACGAGTGAGGCATTGGCGATGTTCAGTCCCGTCGGGAGGTCGAAGGTCTCCTGCATCCAGGGAGCCAGGACCGCCATGCCGAAGAATCCCAGAACAACGGAGGGGAGACCGGCGAGCAGTTCGACGACCGGTTTGAATATTTCCTTGATCAGAGGGGGAGCGATCTCGGCAATATAGATTGCCGAGAGAACGCCAAGGGGGACGGCGAAGATCGACGCAAGTATGGTGACGGCAAAGGAGCCCACGATGAGCGGCCATATGCCGAATTCTGGCGGGTCATAGGTCGGATACCACTCCATGCCGAAGAGAAACTCCGTGACGGATACCTCCGTGAATATGGGAATCCCTTCAATAAAAAGGAAGATAATGATAAGCGCGAGGATCAGGATCGACACGATGGAGACGAAAAAGAAGATATTCTTGATGAGGATCTCTTTCAGTTTTCTTGACATCCCTTATCACCGTGAGCGTAGTGGGTGAAGGGGGACCCCATGTCATAGAGAGGTCCCGTCTGCATATCCTTTGATTTTCTAGAAGAGGGGGACAAATCCTTCTTTCCTGACCAGTTCCTGCCCGTCTTTGCTTACGACGAAAGTGATGAAATCGGCGACAACTCCCGCGGGCCACCCGCTGGTGAACATGAAGAGGGGACGCGCGATGAGGTACGCGCCGGAGAGCGCCGATGCGGCAGTAGCCTCAATGCCGTTTACCGTGAGCCCCCGGACACTGTCATTCAGGTATCCCAAGCCGATATAGCCGATCGCATATCGGTTTTTGGAAACTGTTTGGACGACAGCACCGTTTGACGCCTGAAGCTGTGCCTTCGGCGATACCTTTGCCTTGTGAAGCACCTTCTCTTCCCAGACTTCGTAGGTGCCCGAGCTGGTATCGCGCGAGACGACCACGATCTGTAGGTCCTTTCCTCCCACTTCCTTCCAGTTGGTTATCTTTCCCTGATATATGAGGCTCAGCTGCTCTACCGACAGATCGGCGACCGGGTTATCGGGATGAACGATCGGGACGATGGCGTCGATGGCGACACGGTGGGGAACGGGGTAGACACCTTTTTCCTGGGCAAGCTTTACTTCCTTGTCTTTGATGAATCGGGATGAGTTGGCAATACTGGTCGAACCATCGATGAGGGCCTTGATCCCATTGCCGGACCCGCCTCCCGAGAGGGAGATGTTCACGCCGGGATGCAGCTTCATGTAGGTCTCGGACGTGACCTGGGCGACGGGAAGGACCGTGGTGGATCCTTTTATGACAATGGTCTCTTCAGCCACGGCCATATGGCCGATGAGGAGACCGAGGGAAATCAGGCATACCATCACACATCTTGTAACTTTTTTCATAGTGGTTATTCCTCCAATTTTGTTGTTGGGAGAACAGTACACTATGTTTGTTACGATTATATGACAGCCTGATGACAGTTTGATTACATAATTGATATCAGCGGTTTCTTACTTTCTCACCGCTTCCGCGATTCTTTCCATGGCCATCTCGACCTGTTCAAACTGATTGAAGGCGCTCAGGCGGATATATCCCCGGCCGCAAGCGCCGAACCCGTCCCCGGGAGTGCACACAACAGTGGCTTTCTCGAGGAGAAGATCGAAGAAATCCCATGAATCAGTCCGCGTGTTGACCCAGATATAGGGAGAATTTTTCCCTCCGGCGCAGGTGTACCCGAGACCCCGCATCTTTTCAAGAATCAGGGAGGCGTTTCTCAGGTAGTAATCGGTCAGCTCTTTCACCTGCCCTTTCCCTTCGGCCGAGTAGACCGCCTCGGCGGCGCGCTGGACCGGGTAGGAAACGCCATTGAATTTTGTTGTGTGCCGACGGTTCCACAGCGAATGGAGGTCGTGTGCGTTCCCTCGCTCGTCGTAGGCGACGCAGGACTTTGGAATGATCGTGTAGGCGCACCGGGTTCCCGTAAAGCCGGCGGTCTTTGAAAAAGATCGGAATTCTATCGCCACGTCACGAGCCCCTTCGATCTCATAGATGCTCCGGGGGAGAGATTCGTCGCGAATGAAGGCCACGTAGGCGGCATCGTACAGAATCAACGTCTGGTTTTTCCGGGCATAGGCAACCCATTCCGAGAGCTGCTCCTTGGTTGCCGTAGCGCCTGTGGGGTTGTTGGGGAAACAGAGGTATACCAGATCGACCCGCTCATCCGGAATCGCCGGGACAAAGCCGTTTGCTCCCGTGGCTTCCAGATAGACGAGCCCCTCGTAGCGACCGTCATGCCACCCGCCGGTCCTCCCAGACATGACATTGGTGTCGACATACACGGGATAAACCGGATCTGGGACGGCGATTCTGAGATTGGAGGATAGAATATCGAGTATATTCCCTGTGTCACATTTCGCGCCGTCACTGATGAAGACCTCATCTGGATGGATATCCGCTCCGAGCGCTTGGAAATCATTTTGAGCGATAGCCTCGCGCAGGAACTCGTATCCCTGTTCCGGGCCGTACCCGCGGAAAGTGCTTTCGGCCGCCATCTCGTCGACTGCCTTGTGAAGGGCGGCAATACATGCATGGGGGAGTGGGAGTGTTACGTCGCCGATCCCGAGCCGGATGATCTGCCGGTCAGGGTTGGCCGCTTTAAAAGTGTTTACTCTCCTTGCGATGTCGGAGAAGAGGTATGACGACTGGAGTTTCAGGTAATTTTCGTTGATCCGTATCATATGTCATCCTTGTCTTTGAATAGTGTGCCATCGGAAATATACGGGAAAGGATGTTTGTGTGTCAACATCTAAGCTGAATGAATTGTTCAGAGGCAAACGCTGGGAAAATCATTCTCTATAATTTTTCTTTTGGGTTTAAATCCCTGCAGCTTGCTGCGGGGTAGTTCATTCTGTTCATGTCTTTCCATATGGGGATGGGAGCATTAGTTTGCGTGACTCGTGATCGCATTGATTATTTCGCTCCATACCGGAACGGGAAGAGTATGCCCCATCCCGTCAATGATCTTCAACTTCGCCCCAGGGATGGCATGAGCGGTATCGAGACCACACTCTACCCGCAGGAGCGGGTCGGCGCTGCCGTGGATGACGAGGGTCGGGACCGTCAGAGATTTCAGATCTTCTCGTCTGCTCCCCGAAGCGTACACCGCCGCCATCTGCCGAGCAACGCCATGTATATCCACTCCCCGCGTGAATGAATCCTCCGCGTATCGGAAGACCCTCTCTTCATCTACAGGGAATCCGGGTCCGTTCAGGATGCGCCATGTGGCCTGAAAACTTGCGATGAACCCTTTCGGGTCAGTCGGGGGCGGAGTGGATAGGATTTGCAGAGCCTCTGGAGTAGGCGGGGGAAGATCAGGAGCTCCCGTCGTGGAAGATATCGAGGTCAGGGATCGGAGGCGGGAAGGGTCCTGAATGGCCATGGTCTGTCCTATCATCCCGCCCATGGAAATCCCTGCTACATGAGCCACCGGTATGCCGAGGTGGTCCAGAAGACCGAAACAATCTGCGGCCATATCTGAAAGGAGATAGGGGACTGGTACCGATTTTCCCGCCAGGAGGTCGGCTATGAGCCGGGCGATGGAAGGAAGCTCCGCATTGTCCAGGTGAGTTGACTGGCCGACGTCTCTGTTGTCGAATCGTATAACAAAGTATCCTCTTTCCGCCAGAGCCCCGCAGAATTCTTCATCCCACAATACCATCTGCAAGCTCAATCCCTGTATAAGGAGGAGCGGAGATGCAGCGGGATTTCCAAAGGTTTCATAGCTCAGTCCTATTCCGTTGTTAAGGATCGCTGTGGCGGCCGTGCCGTGCAGGATATTTTTTTTCATACGACCTCTCCTGAAAGTATGGGATCGCGAACTTTACCTCTCCGTATGCCGTAGAGAACGTAAAGTCAAATTCTTCATCCTATTCATTGGTCGGAGGTGTTTCTCATGGCATATCCGACTACCTCGGTTGATTGCGCATAATCAGTTGCAGATGAGGCCCGTATCCTGTAATTTTAGCTTGACCGTGCCGGCAATTCAAGAGAACATACGCGCCATGTGTTGGTGATCGTTTTCTTTGATCAATATTTTTCGAATGAACCTATCATCGTGAGAGAGGAGATGGCTATGTTTGAAAAAATACTGTACCCGACAGATTTTTCAGATGAGGCGCTGAAGGCAATGGATTTCGTGGTATCTTTGAAAGATGCTGGAGCGAAGGAGGTGGTGGCCCTTCATGTCATTGAGAAGGGCGGTTTTGATGCCATAGCCCGTTACGCCATCAAGGACATTGTAGAGATTGAAAAGAACCTGAAAAAACAGGCAATGAAGGAGATGCGCCCCATAGAGGATACGTTGAAGAAAAAAGGATTCAAAGTCAAGGTGATCGTTGTCACGGCGGTTCCCTATATGGGTATTCTCGATATCGAGAAAAAGGAGAAGATCTCCGCCATTGTAATGGGCTCCCGCGGTAAGACGAACATTGCGGAGATCCTGCTTGGATCCGTTTCAGAAAAGGTTGTGAGACGGGCAAAGGTTCCCGTCCTTGTTGTCAGATAGAATGGATAGGTGCCGCGCGAGAAATTCAGGAAATTGATCAGTGCCTCACTTCGAATCTTGCGGCTGTGGGCAATAAATGGCGTCCCCACGGGGAGTCGAACCCCGGCTGCC